>DASYWW010000040.1 GCA_035935655.1 Candidatus Bathyarchaeia archaeon | reverse complement strand
CCAACGCATCTTTCGCGAGATCTTTGACGCTGGCAACAATTCGTGCCCCTGTAGCCTTTGAAAGCTTCTCCAGGTCACCGCTGCTGACGTTCTTGACCGCGCCTATTCCTTTCTTGGCTAGATAGTGCAGTGCAACGTCGTCAATTCCTTTCTCGCTAAAGACAATATTCGCGCCGGTCTTTTCGATCCGCGAAACCATGTCCACCAGCATCTTCTCCTCTTCCTCGATGAACAGGTGCATCTGGTCAGGGTTGTTGATGTTGATCTTCGCGTCGAACTCGGTCTTCTCAACTTCGATCTTGGCGTTGAGGAGGGCTATTCGTGCACCAGTTATCGTCTTGGGCATCTGAGCGTGAGCGAGCTCTTTGTCAATAACAATCCCCTTGACTAGTTCTGTCTCCTCGAGACTCTTGCCGTGCTTTTTCAGAATCTTGATCAGATCGATATCAGCCTTCAGCTTGCCATCACTCTTCTCAGCGATCTGTTTGACAGCCTTAACCGCAATATCCGCAAAGATTTCCTTCGCAACCGCGATTCCCTTGCTGTACATCGATGTTGTCGCGACCTGCCGCAGGATTACATCATCTTTCTCGGAAATAGGGATTGACAGCTTGTCGAGAATCTCGATCGCCTTCTCCGCAGCGGCCTTGTAGCCATCGACAATGACGGTCGGATGAACATCCTTGTCCAAGAGCTTCTCAGCTTTGTCGAGAAGTTCTCCTGACAGCAGGACCGCGGTCGTGGTTCCATCCCCAACCTCGTTATCCTGAGTCTTCGAGACTTCAACAAGCATTTTCGCCGCGGGATGCTGAACATCCAGCTCTTTCATGATCGTGGCACCATCATTGGTAATTGTCACATCACCAATCGAACTCACGAGCATCTTGTCCATTCCCCTAGGTCCGAGGGTCGAACGGACGGTTTCCGCCACGACCTTCGCGGCAGTAATGTTATTCCTCTGAGCTTCCTTACCAGTTGTTCGACCTGTTCCTTCCTTCAGAATGATTACAGGCACTCCGCCAGATCCTTGAGCAGACATTTCTTTCAAGCCTCTTGTTGAATCGTAATTGAAAGGCAGAGGGGAATTGGGATTTCTTAAGGTTTACCCGCGTGACAAACTTTCAACTGCGATTATAGACACTGATCTCGCTAGGAGGGGGAATTCGACAAATTAGGCGGTGCCGGAACGCGTTCTTCGCATTGGCAAGACGCAGGCGCGTAAGAGGTCGCATTCCGGACCTTGGCCGTATACTAGAACCTGAATGGTTCAAGACTGGTACCAATCTCTTCTTTCAAAGGGCCGCCCCGATGGTAACATATGGCCTCATCAGCGAATCCCATGGCATACCTATTGGAATACGGCCTTCGAAGGGTCGAAACTGAGAGGCCGGAGCTAGGGAACGATTCCAGGTATCTGGAGCTGAAGGATCAGCTTCTCCGAGATGCTGAGGGCCATTTCCGGGAGATACAAGCGACCTACGCGACGGTTCTGAAGACACAGTGCCATTGTGGAGGCCAGTTAGAACCGGTCGATCATGACTTTGGAATGTCGGGAGGAACCATCTACGACAGCGTTATCGCAAAGTGCAAGTCCTGTGGAGAATCGCAGGCCTTCCAGTTCCCCAAAGAGGGATTCATCTCAGAAGCTCGGTCTGCGATGTCGTTGAGAGACTATCTTCAGACAACCTACGGAATTGATTATGCGTCGGCTGTGAAGAGTGATCTTCAGAGTCGTGGTGCAGGTCGCTAGCGAGAGTATGCCCTTAGGTTAGGTACCGATTGTCTTTTCGTACATCTTCCGAAATGTCCATCGGACAGCGTTCTTGATCTCGCTAAGACGCGTATCATCACCATAGTTTTTCACATGCAACTGTTTCAGGAGATTTCCTTGCTGGTCGAGATGGAAAGATAAGACGCGATCAGGAGACAACCCTCCTTTTCTCACAGCCTCCTCGTCCTTCTTCTGCATCGGTTCAAGTACCTTTCCTAATAGGAATGGCCTGAACGGCGGCGTGTTCGTGTCGAATTTCATTCCTTCACCAGGCACTACGCGTAAGTCTGGCCCGCTGACGTACATGTCGGCGAGTACTACTCCGCTGATCGTCCTGATGCTCTGCGGAGCGGCTTCCTCTTTCTTCCCGGCTTCAGGAAGTGTTTTCGGAACTTCGACTCTCCGATAGCTTCGCTCTGTGAGAAGCTGATCGATTACTTCGAGGAAGGATCGTAGAGTCCTAATTTCCTCCTCGTCTTCTACAACTTTCTTTTCAAGGTAGGCTTTCAGCTCCGCAAGCTTCTTTGTCGATCGTTCTCTGAGCTCTGACATGTCGGCCTATTGCGTGGCGTATTGGGATTCTTAAATAATCCGAGGCTTCGTCAAACCTTGAGTTTTGCAGGGTCCAGGCATGCAGCAAGTCGCGACCGCTAGAGAAATTCTCGCAAGGACTTATGACGGAAAGAAGGTTCGAGTCCACGGATGGTTGCAGAACAAGCGCACTGGCGGCGGAATAATCTTTCTGCAATTACGTGATGGCTCCGGGGTTATCCAATGTACGCTTCGAAAGGGGAAAGCTGACGACAAGATCTTCGAGACCTTCGATTCGGCTCGGATAGAGTCGAGTGTAGAGCTAAGTGGTGAGGTGAAAGCCGATCCCCGAGCGCCTGGTGGGAGAGAGGTTCAGCTGGATTCGGGACGAATCATCTATCCCGCGCTTGAGGAGTTTCCAATTGCAAAGCAGTTCCATGGTCCCGAATTCCTTCTGGACAAGAGACATCTCTTCGTTAGAAACGACAAAATGCGCTCGGTTCTCAATGTGCGGGCGGTTGTTCTCGCCGCGGTTCGAGAATGGTTTGACAAACATAGTTTCACTGAGGTTCACGTTCCAACCCTGACCTCGGCCGCTGTCGAAGGTGGCGCGACCTTGTTCGAGGTGAAATACTTCGACCAGAAAGCGTACTTGACTCAGAGCTGGCAGTTATACGCTGAGGCGCTGATCGCTAGTGTCGGCAGCATCTACACGGTTGCTCCATCGTTTAGGGCGGAGAAGTCCCGGACTAGGCGACACTTGACCGAGTACTGGCATGTGGAGGCTGAAGCGCCATGGTGCGATCTGAATTGTATCATTGGCGTGGAAGAGCAGCTGTTGAGTCACATTGTGGCAGCGCTTGTTGAACAGTGTAAGACTGAACTCAGCCTGTTCGAGCGGAAAGTGGAAGACCTAGAAAAAGTGAAGCCACCATTGGAGAGAATCACCTACGACCAGGCGTTCAAGATGATTGGAGGAGAAAAATCCGGGATAAAGTGGGGCGACGATCTCGGGTACGAGCAAGAAAAACTCTTGACCGTAAAATTTGACAGGCCGTTCTTTGTCACTCACTATCCAAAGAAAGCGAAGGCGTTCTATCACATGCCTGACCCCTCGAACCCAGAGGTTACTATGTCCGTAGACTGCCTGGCTCCTGAGGGTTATGGCGAGATTACTGGCGGCGGGCAGAGAATCGAGGATTACGATGCTTTGCTTGCTAGGATTCGTGAGGAGGGACTAGACCCCAAAAGCTACGAATGGTACCTGGATCTGAGAAAGTTTGGCAGCGTCACGCATTCGGGATTTGGGCTAGGTCTGGAACGCGTCGTTTCTTGGGTCTGCAAACTCGATCATATACGCGACGCGATAGCGTTCCCGCGGCTGATCAATCGAATCTACCCATAAGACTCGCTATCTGATAGGAATCTCGGAAGTGGCTCATTTGAAACCGATGCCCATTTTCACAGCTGTCCGAGAGGACCACTCATGGGACGCAGGACTCGGTCGCTAAGACCCCCTATTTTCAAAAACCGTATCCTATCTGACGCCGATAATGGGCGAGTCAGGGTAATCAGGGCACAATCTAGGGCTCAGATGAGGTTGGAAAGAAGCTGACAAAGCCGAACGATTTTCCCGACATTGACCCGATGCTTTCCAGAATCGAGATTAGGGCTCATTTTAGGTGATTCTCGGTCTCTCTTGTCCGAGGAACTAGGATTTCGTTGCTTTGGAGATAGGCTTTGGGGCTTCGGATATTATCTTCTGAGCAAGCTCCACGCTCTCCCTTCTCTGTGCTTGGTGAGTCTGGGCGCCTATATGGCAGGTTGTCACGGTAACTCCGTTAGGCATGGAAACGATTGCTTTCTCCCATTCATCAACTGGCGGTTCCAGATGAAAGACATCGAGCCCGGCACCTCCAAGCTTTCCTTGCCGAAGCAGTTCAAGGAGGCTCGGCCCATCAACGATGTCTCCTCTTGAAGTATTGATCAAGTAGGACCCTCGTCTCATCATCCCTAGCCGCTTACTATCTAGAAGATAGTGAGTCTGAGGAGTGTATGGAACATGGATGGTGACAATTTCGGATTTCTGCAAAAGTTCTTCGATAGATTCGGTGAACTCATAGCTGAGCCCGGGAACGCCTCGGGGCTTGACAACATCGTAACCAAGAACTTCCGCCTGAAAACCGACTGAGAGAATCCTTGACACTTCACTCCCTATCCGACCTGCACGTCCGATAACTCCCACCTTCTTGCCTTGCAGCTCCTCGCCCATCAACTCGTTCTTGATCCAGCGACCAGCCTTCATCTCCTGATCCGCAAAAGAAATCTTCCGCAACAACGACAGGATCAATCCTACAGTTAACTCGGCAACGCTGGTCGAGGGTGCACCCGGAGTGTTCCAAACCTGTATCCCAAGGGCCTTTGCCCCTTCGACGTCGATGTTGTCGAGTCCTACTCCGGCCCTACCGACGATTTTCAAGTTCCTTGCTATTTTGATTATGGGGGCATCAATCTTTGTTCTGCCACGAACGATAACGACTTCGTATCTTGGGATCAACTCTATGAGTTTGGTTCTATCAATGCCTGCCCGATCATCAACCTGGAGGCCCGCGGCTCGGAGAATCGCCAATCCATCAGGATGAATGGTGTCGCAAACCAGAACTCGCATCTATCTAATTCTCCACCGTTGCGAGCGAGCGTGCCTTCCCTCCTCGAGAGGCTTGGAGTTTCCGCAACAGTGCTTGGGCTGCTATTGTTACAGGGTCCCAGACAGGAGCCAGTGGGGGTGAGTAACACGTTTCGATCTGTTCGAATTCTTCGACACTCAAACCCAAATGCCCGGCCATTGACGCGAAATTGGCTCTCAGAGTGGCACCCTCCTCACCTATGAACTGAGCCCCCAATAGCCGCCCGTCCTTAGGGTCTGCGAGAAGCTTGACAGTGAGATCTTTGCCCCCCGGGTAATACGGAAGCCGAGTTGACCCAGTTACTCTGACAGAAACAGGATGAATACCTGATTTTTCCGAAGCTGTTGTGGTCGGCCCAAAAGATGCCACCTCCAGTCCGAACAACTTGACGGTTGCCACTCCCGTTGACCCGGGATACTTCGCATTTCCCCCTGCCGCGTTGGTCCCTGCCACTAGTGCTTGTCTTACTGCTGTGGTTGCAAGCTGGAAGAATACGTGCCGACGAGTTATTCGGTCGTATGTTTCTATGCAATCTCCAGCTGCGAACACGTTTGATGCGGAAGTCGCCATTCGCTCGTCGGTCTTGATCCCTCCTGATTCCCCCAGAACAATTCCCGCGTTCTCGGCTAGCTCGGTATTTGGTTTCACCCTTACCGCAACAATAACCGCGTCGACCGCGTATTCCTGTCCGGAAATACGGATACCTGAAACCTTACCATTTCGACCCTCGATCTCCTCAAGAGTTGAGTTGAGATGATATTCGACTCCGTGTTCTTCAGCTCTTGTCCTTATGATTGCGGCCATGTCTGGATCGAGTATTACAGGGAGAATCTCCGGGACAATTTCTGCCTCGATGACTGTCATCCCGCGTTGAAGAAGAGCCTCCGCCATTTCAGATCCCGTCAATCCTGCCCCTATAACTGCGACTCTCTTTGCGTTGTTTTCTGTGAGGTGCTCTGTGAGCGTCTGAATATCACTCATGGTTCTGATGGTGAACACTCCCTTTAGATTGGCTCCGGGAACTGGCACCGTGCTTGGTCGTGCGCCTGTCGTGAGAACTAGAGTGTCATAAGCGAGAGTCTCTTTCGAATCGTCCTTGACCCTGATTGCTTCTACCTTTTGCTCTTCCACCAGGATTCTCGTTGTTTTCCGTCCAAGGCGGAGGTCTATTCTGTTCATCTGTTCATAGAACGCTTCGTCATATCCCATCAACGCTTCGAGGCTAGGCACAACATGGCTGAAGGCGTAGGGGAGCCCACACCTGGAGTATTCAGGCAACTCCTCGTCGCCTAGCAGAACGATCTCTGCCGTTCTGTCTGTTTTTCGTGCGTGGAATGCCGCAGTTGTGCCGGAGACTCCGCATCCAATGATTACAATGCGCCTAGGCATAGTCTCGCGCCCTAACCGTTGTCCGATAACGGTTTCCATGGCCTTGCGAACGTTGGTTGCGAGCAAGGATTAGTTTAAAGTGGGGAAGAAGGGATTTTGCACTTAGAGAATCTTTGAAGGCTAACATGAACAATTTTCTACGGGACGGAAAGGGGATGTTACTTGCGTACGATCAGGGTTTCGAACACGGCCCTTCGGCGGACTTTAACGATAAGAATATAGATCCAAACTACATTCTTGACATCGCAACGAAGGGAGACTTCACAGGTATTGTACTGCACAAGGGCATCGCTGAAAAGTACTATACCGGAAAGATTCCGCTCATCGTAAAACTCAACGGGAAGACCAATCTGCCCAAGGGAGAACCGGTCTCAACTCAAGTTTGCAGCGTTGAGGAGGCGGTCAGTCTGGGAGCTAAGGGTGTGGGTTATACTATCTACCTCGGTAGCGCCCATGAGAGTCTGATGCTACAGGAATTCGGGGAGATTCAGGAAGAAGCTCACGATGACGGAATTCCGGCCATCGCTTGGATCTATCCAAGAGGTGAGGCTGTGAAGAACGATACCAGCGCGGAAGTCGTCTCGTACGCGGCTAGGGCAGGCCTCGAAATCGGAGCCGACGCGGTTAAAATAAAGTATTCTGGATCCCCTGAAACATTCAGCTGGGCAATCAAGTCAGCTGGACTGATCAAAGTGTTCATGTCAGGCGGACCCAAGGCTCCGACTGACGAAACCTTCCTCAGCCAGGTTAAGGGAGCTATGGACGCGGGCGCCGCTGGACTGGCGGTTGGACGAAACGTCTGGCAGCACCAAGAACCGCTCAAGATGGCGTCGGCTCTGAAGGAGATCATATTCAACGGCCGGGGAGTCGATAAGGCATTGCAGCTTGTCGTAGCACAATGAAGAAGTATGCTTCTTGGCTGGACGAAAACTCCGCGAACTTCTTGAGACTGAAGACAAGAGTCTCGGTAGACTCGTGGACCTGCTTGCCGAGCTGAGTCTTAGGATCGTCCGCGAGATTCCCAAATCTCTCGGAATGACAGAAGGCGTGAACATTTACGGGGATCAACAGACAGAGCTTGATGTCTGGTCCAATGGACTTCTGACCAAGAGCCTACTTAGAAGCGGACTGGTGAGACAGGTGGCATCGGAAGAGATGGAGACAGTGCTGAGCGCGGATCACGGTGAGTACACTGTTGCCCTAGATCCGTTGGATGGATCCTCTAACCTCAAGACCGACAATCTGGTGGGGACGATTGTCGGAATCTATCATGACAAGGCCCTGCCAGCAAAGGGCCGAGATCTACTGTCCGCGATCTATTTCCTCTACGGGCCCTATGTTGAGGCAGTGGTTGGAACCAAGACCGGTGTCTATTTCGCCGCTCCGTCGGGGAGGGGTACAGGCGCCTCTAAGTTCGTCTCCAACGGAGAGCCTCATCGCCTGCCCCAGAAAAGCTCGGTCTACGGAATCGGGGGATCTCGAGACAAATGGACAGAGAAGGTCACCGAGTTTGCGGCCAGGCTTGAGAAGAAGAAACTGAAGTTCCGGTATGGAGGATCGTTTGTCGGTGATTATAATCAGGTACTGTGCACCGGCGGATTCTTCGCTTATCCGGATTTGCTGGACGCGCCTGATGGAAAGTATCGATTACAATTCGAATCCAATCCGATAGGATACATCACTGAGCGGGCCGGGGGAAAGGCTAGTACTGGAAAGGGGAGAATTCTAGATGTCGAGCCTATCAGCATCTCCCAGCGAATCCCTACCTATTTGGGGAACAAGGAGCTGGTTTCCGAGTTTGAGGAGCTTTCGGTTGCGAAGGCTGGGCGTTCCTGGAGCGTTGGAGGTTGAATTGGACGAAGCGAATTCGGACCCCGCTGATACTAGTGAATTTCAAGACCTACATTGAAGCCACCGGCAAGAAGGCAATTGAACTCGCGAAAGTCGCTGATCAGGTTTCGAGAGATAGCGGAGTAACGATTGCTGTTGCACCGCAATTCACTGATCTGAAAACTGTAACTGAGTCTGTCGAGATACCCGTTTTCAGCCAACACATTGACTCGGTCAAGCCTGGAGCATACACTGGTCACATCATGGCCGAGGCCATCAAGGCTGCAGGCGCGTCGGGAACGATTCTAAACCACTCGGAGAGACGCATCAGACTCTCTGAGATCGAAGAGGCGCTCGCTTTCGCAAGAATCTCTGATCTTGCGACTTTGGTGTGCACGGACACACCTGGCTTCAGCGCATCCGTTGCGTCGCTCGACCCTGACATGATCGCCATCGAACCCCCAGATCTGATTGGCACAGGGGTTGCAGTTTCGAAGGCTCGGCCTGAGTTAATAACCAATGGGATCAAGCGAATCCGGTCTGTCAACAAGTCCGTTGATATTCTGTGTGGGGCGGGAGTAAGTACTGCAGAAGACGTCGGAAAGGCGCTTGAGCTTGGAACTCGAGGAGTGCTGGTTTCAAGTAGCGTCGTAAAAGGAGCGAATCCAGGTCGGCTATTGGAAAACATGACCGATGAGATCCTGCGGCAAAGTAAGAGTTCTCCATGGTCAGTGGCTAAATAGCACCGCAGAAAACTCAGGACCGGTCGCTACTCCATTGGCGTCCCTCAGAGAAACCTTAGGCCTTCGAGTCCTGGCCTATGGATCCGCACTTTCAACCTACGTCCTAATCGTCATCGGCGGCTATGTCGTTTTCAGCGGTTCTGGGCTGGCCTGCGGAAGTTCGGGCCCCGATTCATGGCCACTGTGTAACGGACAGGTTATTCCGAGCATTTCGGGACCAGTCCTGGTGGAATGGACCCACCGGCTGTTCACGTTGGTGGTCTCTCTCTTCGTATTGGGTACCACGATCGTCGCTTGGACACGATACAGGGAGGAGAAGATAGTCCTCCAGTTATCGACCGCCAGCTTTCTGATTCTCTTGGGCCAGATCTTGCTAGGTATGGTGACAGTCAAAACCGATCTGGACCCTCTAGTGAGTACAGCTCACCTTGCAGTTGCCTCCGCATTGTTTTCCTTGGTCATACTGAACGCGATTGCTGTCCGAAGGCTCGCTTCCGCGTCTGATTTGCTTCTTCGATAGTTGACTTTCTTCGCTCGTTATAGTCAGTGCATAACGCTTTAAAAACGAGCGGCCAAACACGATGAAAAATCAAGAGACATAGAAAATGGCGGTCTCCAACACTCAAGTAATTTTCGACAACCTATATGGCATTTTCACGGATCTCGCCATTATCGTAGGAGTAATCGTTTTCGCGCTGATGGCATATCTGATGATCAGGTACCGGGCCAAAAAGTCTTCAAGCGATCCCGAAGATACTCCTCGGCTGGGCCGCATTCCCGCTTCACGAGGTCACGGCCGAAACGTTCTCATCACTGTAACGCTTTCGACTTTCCTCCTAGCCATCTTGATAGTAACGTCGTTTGCCGCGGTGGACATACTCTTCCCCAATAACCCGCCGAATGCCACATGGTGTTATGGCATCGCCGCCTACAATCAGACTCAAGCCGCGGGACAAAGCTGCCCACGACTCGATGTCACGGGTCATCAATTCTACTGGGTTTTCAGATATCCCAACAATCATACATACACGAATTTCTTCAGGGTGCCCGCTAATACGACTGTCGTTCTCGACGTCACTAGCGCTGATGTCTTCCATGATTTCGGAATCATACAGTTCAAGATCAAGACGGATGCCATTCACGGACGAACCAATACCATCTGGTTCATCCCCTACAAAACCGGCAATTACACGATCCAATGCTTCGAGCTATGCGGGACCGGACACGTCGGGATGATTGCAACTCTTGACGTGATGCCTGTTGGAGACTTCCAACTCTGGTATAGCGGTGCAAAGTGACCATATGAGCCAAGATATCTTTCCGGCCAGAGTCAGGAGGTGGCTGTTCACAACCAACCACAAAGAGGTTGGAATCCTCTATCTTGTGACATCTCTCTTCTTTTTCATCGCAGCTGGATTATTAGCTCTCACAATGCGAACACAACTGTCAGTTCCAGACAACAACATTCTGACCGAGAGCCTCTACAATCAGTTCGTTACGGTGCACGGCCTTCTGATGATATTCTGGGTTCTTTCCCCATTCGCGTTCGGCTTCGCAAACTACATCATTCCACTACAGATTGGAGCTCGAGATCTTGCATTCCCAAGGCTCAACGCGATGAGCTACTGGTTCTACCTATTCAGCGGTGTTGCTATCATAATGAGTTTCATCTTCGGCGCCCCCGACCTCGGCTGGACGCTCTATTCTCCTCAGACTGCATTCCAATTCGCTCCGTCGATTGGAATCAACGTCGGAGCTGCCGCTCTCATCCTGATCACAGTTTCGATAACGATGAGTTCGGTAAACTTTCTCGTGACCATGTTCAAGATGCGCGCTCCCGGCATGAAGCTGAGGAACATGCCAGTCTTCCCGTGGGCGATTCTAGTGACGATCTTCATGATGCTCTACGCATTTCCATCGTTCCTAGCCGCCGTCCTCTTGCTGTATGTTGACCGATCCTTCGGAACCTTCTATTTCTCCTCCCTACAAGGTGGAGCGCTACTCTGGGACAACGTATTCTGGTTCTTCGGGCATCCTGAAGTGTACATCGTTCTGTTCCCAGCCATCGGCCTTATCGCCGATGTGATTCCAACGTTCACGCGAAGGCCTCTCTACGGTAGCAAGTATGTCATTGGTTCCATGATAGCTGCAGCCATCATCAGCTTCATCGTTTGGGGTCATCACATGTTCGTGACAGGAATCGGATTGACGTCAACCAAGCTATACACCGTCACAACAATCGCGGTCTCGCTGCCGTTTGACGTGATGGTAATCGCTATGATAGAGACGCTGATCAAAGCAAGGGTCAAGCTGAAGGCAGCGGCGCTCTTTGCTCTCGGAGCTATCGCGCTCTTTGTGATCGGGGGAATCACGGGAGTATACCTCGCATCCGTGGCTCTTGATCACGCGTTAAGGGGCACGTATTTCGTCGTGGCTCACTTCCACTACATTATGGTTGGCGGAAGCATCATGGGACTGATCGCCGGATTGTATTACTGGTTTCCAAAATTTACCGGAAGAATGTACAACGAAACCGTCGCCAAGATACACTTTGTCGTTTCCTTCATCGGATTTAACATCCTCTACTTCCCGATGTTTCTCCTGCTGGACATGCCGCGGAGAATCCAGACATATGCCCCCAATACCGGATGGGGACCACTAAACTCCCTTGCCACCCTCGGGGGTTTCATCTTCGGTGGTGCTCAGGTACTACTCTTTCTGAATCTCTTCCTCAGCCAGAGGAGGGGACCGCCTTCTGGGCCGAATCCTTGGGATGGCTGGACGCTGGAATGGTCGCTTCCTTCCCCGCCACCAGCCCATGACTTCGACACCATACCCACCATTGCTGAGGACGGAACGTATCATTTCGGGAACAGTCCAGTTCTACCGAATGGGACTGGATATCCGATTGGATCGAAGGTGGGAAATGGTTATTCGCATTCTCACCTCGAAGGCCTGAGTCCCTGGCCTATCGTCATGGCCTTCGCGGCGTTCCTCTTCTTCCTCGGGTTGTCGATAGGGCAACCAAGCAGTCCAACTACGCCTGTTACCTATCAGCCGTTCTGGCCCTTGATAGCGGACGGTGCTATCCTGGGGATCATCGTGCTCTATGGTTACAGCAGAGAAAGGTTCTCGGTACGCGAAGAGACCCACGTTGAGAGCTGGCCGTTCCGAGAAGTTCCAAACGTAAAACTCGGAATTTGGACTTTCTTGGGGGCAGAGGTGATCTTCTTCGGAGTGCTGATTGGCGCATACTTTTTCGTTCGAACTAATTCGCCTACGTGGCCAGAGATTGGGTCACTGTTCGAGATTCGAAACGGGTTTGCAATGACTCTTGTTCTGCTCACAAGCAGTCTCACGGCGATCATGGCTCTCGTCTCGGCAAAAATAGGATCACGTAACGGGTTGATTGCAAGCCTACTAGCTACCTTTGGACTGGGCGTTTCGTTTCTTTACATCAAGGCCACAGAATGGTTCTACCTTGGGTCACACGGGGTCTTCTCGATCGCGTACGGCCTTCCGGCAACGAGTTACTTCATCACAACAGGAACTCACGGGGTTCACGTTTTCGCGGGCATGCTCATGACCTTGTATCTACTAGCCAACACTCTGAAGGGGCGCTACCTGAAAGGTGATCATCAAGCGATCGAACACTTCGGTCTCTACTGGCACTTCGTCGACATCGTCTGGGTCTTCCTATTCCCATTGTTCTATCTCATCTAGGCGATCCCATGAACACCACCTACCTTTACCTTCTCGTATTCGCGATCCTTGTAGGAAGCACCGACATAGAAGTCAATATCGTAGCGTTGTACCCGTCCGCGTCGAGCGGCGTATCGATGCTGTTTGGAACGGTCGCTCTTTCTTATGGATTGATAGTCAGCATTCTTCTAGGTTTGGCCGGGATGAAGGCGCTCCTCATCGCATTATTCTACCAACACCTCAAATACGAACCGAGATCCCTCTCGTCGTGGGTCCTTGTCGGCCTCGTAATAGCCTCCTTACTAATGTCATTAGTTTTCATACAGTTGCACGTTCACTGAGACTCATTCCAGCGAGTGGATCTCGACCTTGTCGGTCCGAAAGACATGGAGTTGCTCGATATCATAGAATATCCACGGCTGCGCGACTCAGCGGGCGAATCCACGCTATGACAAACCGACCACTATCCGGCCAGGTTCCACCGTTGGCAATTGTACTTCTCGGCACTCTTCTCGTGATCTTGGGATTCACCACTTATCCCATGGTAGCCGCCTTGAATCAAACGGAAGCGGTCCGCGGCGAAGGCTTTCTGATAACCTACGCATATTTCGCATTCGGCCTTGACATCGTCGGATTAGGAATTCTATTCTATGGTGCCACCCGCCTCTTGACCAGCCGGTCAATGGGCGAAGCCTCAGGACCCCCATCCTCCATTACTGGAATGGTCGCAGCGGCCTTCTCAAGAAATCGATACTCCCGGCTGCTCTTCGCGTCTTCATCCGCATATGGCTTGTTCTATGCGTTCGCTTCCGGGATCATCGTCTTTCAACCTTCAATCAGTTTCTCAGATGTATATCACGCGGGGATACCTTCTGTGGCTATCGCCACCTGTTGTAGCCCACTTGGAGGAACTCCACAAGTCGTTGCGTACATCACTCAACACCTAGGGCTGGTTCTCGTTCCGGTCAACTTGCTTCTGCTCTTCTCAATTTCATGGCTGGTCGGTCTAAACGCAAGCTTTGCGAGTTGGACATTATCGTTTCGAACGAAGAACGCTGGAAGGGGCTTGTTCGGAGGGATAGGAGCCTTCATCGGCCTCTTCACTTCATGTCCAACTTGCGCGGGTCTGGCCATACTTTCAACGCTCGGTGGGACCGGTACTTTGTCCGCCTCATTCTTTGAGGGCTCCCTTCAGACCACGTTCGTTGTCGTAAGCATACCAATTCTAGTCGTGGCGCCGCTGATATCAGCGAGATCATTACACAGCTTCAAGGGCCAAGTTTGCGTGAAATCCTAGAGTTACGGAGTACTCAGTTCATTACGCTCCATTCGATCAAACCCTGATTACAGAAAAAAGAGAGGTGGGAATACTGCAAGCGACGATGTTAAAGCAACGAGCTACTTTACGATGATGGTGCCTTTCATCCAAAGATGGATGTTGCAGTAATAGGAGTAGTTGCCTGCTTTGGTAAAGGTGAAAGAGAATATCCCACCATTTATTGCGATAGAATTACTGTTAAACGACGGCAGGCTCCCGTTCGCAGTGGAATTGGAAGTTGCGGTGTGCGGAACTCCTCCAGTATTCTTCCAGACGACGGCTGGACCATTAACTGTTGCCTGGTACGATGCGGGACTGAACAGGCAAGCGGTATCTGGAGGCGAAGCCCCACATGCGCTGTCGTCTTTGATGAGTATGTTCGCAGTAGTGGAGGATGGCGGTAGGGTCAGAATGTAAGCAGCGACGCCCACTACGATTAGTATTACTATAACGATCGCAATGAGCTTCCACGGACTGCCTTTGGACTTTAGTACTTCCGGTGGCTTAGGTGTTGTTTCCATTTTTTTCCTTGATTTACGTGCGCAGGTCCTCTTTTCGTATAAAGGTTGTTTCAGGCATGTACATACCGATAATCATGACAGGAATTCCCACGTTTGCAACCGATTAAATATGGGTGTGGTCACCTGCTATCTGAAAACTTGGCCTAGATGATGACTGAATGAGTGTCTTTCCTCCTGTCTTCAAGAGTTGGAGAGGTCCGATACAAGAAAAAATTGACAATACTCTTGAGACGAATTTCGATCGAGAGGAAGCAAATCAGATTATCAAATACATGTTCAAGACGGGAGGCAAACGCTGTAGGCCTCTATTGGTCGTGCTGTCGACGAAAGCTCTTGGGGGAGATCCTGAGGATGCGCTTGACGCGGCTGCGGCGCTTGAGATAATTCACGCTGCCACCCTCGTTTTTGACGATCTGATCGATAAGGACCAGGTTCGGAGAGGTGCTCCGTCCGTCCATATGGCGTTCAGTAACGAGAAAGCCTTGACGTCGGGATTATTCCTCGCGTCTAAGGGGGTTCAGCTCTTGTCGAACTACAAGAACGCGGAGGTTATGAGAATGATTGGCTCGACTCTAGTAGATGTCAGTAGAGGAGAACTTTTGGACATTATTTCCGACTTGAACGCGAGTGTAAGTGAGTGTATTGCGATTGCTGATTTGAAGACGGCCTCTCTGTTTGGTAGTGCTGCGGGTATCGGAGCTGCAATTGCCGGGATAGAGGGAAAGGATCTTGTCAACATGCAGAAATTCGGGAGGTCAGGCGGAATGGCGTTTCAGATTCAAGATGACGTACTTGATTTCCACAATGGTTCTGGGGAGCAGCTGTTGAAGGGACCGAACATCGTGACTTCGCACTGTCTTCATGAGGCGTCTCGTCCCAACCATAGCTCTGATGTGTTGAACTCGAACAACGGTCATAGCAACAAAGAGGTCCTTCAACTTCTTAGGAAAACGGGATCTCTAGAATTTGCACGGAAACGCGCGAGAGACTATGCAATTGAGGCGAAGGCTTCGTTGCTGAAGGTAAAACGGTTGAGAAACCGGAAGATTCTCGAAGAATACGTCGATTATCTGTGGAAGAGGAAGGAATAGGGGCAAAATTACTCTCTAACTCAAACGTTTATAATATCTCAACTCCCGGTGGCTCAAAGATCGAGCACGGGTCCAAGAAATGGTCGCACAGGGAATCCCGGAGATCGGGGCCTACATCGCCTTTCTTTTTGTCTCGACCGTCGCCCTAGTCATAGTCCTAAGACTATTCGTCACCCCAAGGGACCCCCGCCCAACCCCTGAAAAGAAGAAACCTTTCGAGTCAGGACAAATCGCCGCGGGCCCCGGCAGGACCCGATTCATCATTCAATACTATCCCTATCTCTTGATGTTCGTCGTCTACGACGTTATTGCGATGTTCTTATTCGCCTGGGGGTTGAATCTAAGGGCTCTTGGCGCGTCAGGATCGGTTCCGGTTCTTGTCTTCATTGTTGTGCTCCTGATCCCGTTGGGTTACGCCCTGCATCTAGCCGATCACCGGGAGAACTGGTAGGAGTCTAATCCGGAGATTGGCGCCAATTCTTGGACCATTACAACCGATATTTGACATGCTCACTAGCCCACTATTTCTCGAAATAGTCCTCTTTCCGGGCCTCCTATCAATCGCTATCATCGGCGCGCTGCTGGGGTGGTTGGAACGCAAGGTTACCGCACGAGTGCAGCTCCGAATTGGTCCGCTATACGCGAGCCCCGCAGGCGGAATTCTTCAGATGTTCGCAGATCTGATCAAGCTCTCATTCAAAGAGCTATTCGTTCCAGAGAGCTCCGACGCGTTCTTTTTCATAATGGCTCCCACAACGGGTCTAGTGCTTGGCGCGGCCCTCGTTGGGCTGATCCCATTTGCACCCGGGCTTCAAATCGCGAACATCGAGGTGGGGCTTCCAGCCTTCCTGGCAATCATCACTTTGTCTCCCACTCTCATCCTGCTAGCGGGATGGAGTGCTAACAGCAAGTTCCCTTTCATCGGAGGTCTTCGAGCACTCTTCCAGCAGACGGCGTACGAAATTCCACTCTGGCTTTCGGCTCTCGGAGTGATAATGATGGCGGGAACCATGAATCTCGCTCAGATAGTATCAGCCCAGACTAACGGGTGGTTCATCATTCCGCAAGCGCTTGGAGCATTCATCTTCTTGGTGACCAGTGTCGCAGAGATGGAGCGACTTCCATTCGACCTTCCCGAAGCGGAATCCGAGATCATGATGGGTTGGCAAGCCGAGTATCCTGGCGTCCTATTCCTCGCAGCTCAGGGTCCAGGCTTTGTGAAGCTCTACGCTTTCTCGGCACTTTTCGCAACAATCTATCTAGGAGGCTTCCTCGGACCGAGCTTTCTACCCCCGCTCTTCTGGATGCTCCTCAAAGCCCTCGTAGTAATTGTATTGATAATGCTACTTCGATCCACATTTCCAAGAGTCCGTCTCGACCAACTTCTCAGGGCGGGATGGACCGTTCTGCTCACGCTCGCGATTGTAAACATTGGAATCACGTACCTATTGGTCGTCGGACTGCCAACGTTCTGATCAAAAAAGATGACAGATATCGTGTTTCTCGCCTTCGCAGGAGTGACGATAGGCGCAGGGATATTGGCGATTGAAGCGAGAGACCTTGTTTACGGGGCGGCAGCGCTTGGAATCGCTTTCCTAGGGGTAGCAGGACTCTTCTTCCTTCTCGATGCGGCCTATGTGGGCTGGTTTCAGATCGCAGTATACATCGGCGCCGTAGTCGTTCTGATTCTATTCACAGTCATGCTTGTCGGCCCGAAGATGGGAGAGACCCCTCTAGGGTTGAAACGAGTGTCGCTTCTCACGGCGATCCTAGTTTCGTTGCTACTAGGAATGATCGGTGCCCTTGCCAGTGCAACAGCGTTCCCTGGACAAGATTCTTGCGGATCTGGGTGCGATCTCTCTCTATTCAGTACATCTCTCTTGAAAGACTATGGCGTTCAACTAGAATTCATGTCACTAGTAATGGCGGCCGCGGTAATTGGCGCGCTGGCATTGTCTAAGACGGATCGAGGGCAATGACAATGGAGCCTTTGTCGAGCTTCTTTGCAGTCTCAGTAATCCTACTGGGGATCGGAATCTACGGTCTCACAACGAAGCGGAACGCCATTCGCATCTTGTTCTCCGTAGAACTGATCTACAACGCTGCTAATCTTAACATCATCGCCTTCGCACGCCTCCGTAGTCCCCCCATAGTAACCGGGCAAGTGCTAGTACTGTTCACAATTGCACTTGCCGCAATGGAAGCTGCAGTTGGACTCGCCATAATCATCCTTGTCTCCCGACTAAACACCGAGATCGATCTGTCAAAGCTATCGAAACTGAAAGGTTAGACCTAGATGACACTGCTTCTAATCGGTGCAATAGTAGTACCGCTGATAGGGATTCCACTCCTATTCGCTACAGCAAGAACGCTAAAGGAAAACACCGGATTCGTTTCATTCGCCCTCCTACTCATCCCACTCGCAACGATTCTATACGCCGCGCTTCAGGGGTCTGGATCTAATCAAGGAACCTACCAGGAACTGTACTCATGGTCTCCAATTGGAAACTTCGGCCTCCGGGTCGACAATCTGAGCCTTCCAATACTCTTCATAATATGTCTCCTGACAGCTCTAGTCTCCCTCTTCTCCGTTCCATACATGCGTCAGAGAATAGGCGATGACCCAGGACGCTATGGACTGTACTACAGCCTCTATGCACTCTACTCTCTGGGAATGATCGGGACTGTTCTCGCAACAAATCTGATCGAGTTCTATCTCTTCTTTGAGATAATGCTCGTTCCCTCCTTCTTCCTCATCGCTGAATGGGGGTACGGAGAAAAAGAGAGAATTTCGTTGACATACTTCATCTGGACGCACGTGGGAGCCCTGGTGTTCCTTGTTGGAATACTAGTCACCGCCTTTCTGACAGGCGTTACCGACATGGATCTCGTAATCAACAACCTTGCTGTAAATCCGGGACTCATCTCAACAACCCTCCGTCTTGGAATTGTCGCAGCAATGTGCTTCGGGTTCTTTGTGAAGATTGGCCAGTTCGGCCTCCACGTCTGGCTTCCGTCGGCATACGCTGAAGCACCGACCCCGATCAGTACGATTCTAGCCGCGGCCATGACGGGAATAGGTGGATACGCCACCGTTAGAATCGTCATGACGATCTTCCCACAATCCTTCCTTACTTTCTCCGCTTTCTTCGCGGGGTGGGCGCTGATTACAATGATTTATGGCAGTGCCATGGCTTTGGTCCAAGATGACATCAAGAGACTGCTAGCATACTCGAGCATCAGCCAGATGGGCTACATCCTATTCGGGCTGGCCGCATTCAACTCGTTTGGCGTTTCAGGATCAATGTTCCAGTACGTGAGCAATGGGACGGCCAAAGGAATACTCTTCATCGTAGTCGGAGCAGTAATGCTACAGGTCCGGGGCGAGAGAAGCCTGAGCAAGCTCGGAGGACTTGCAGGCAAAATGCCTATCACCGCCACCGCAGCCTTCATCGGGTCCCTAACTCTTGCAGGCCTACCCTCCACCAATGGATTCCTGTCCGAGTTCTTTCTATTTCAAGGCGGATTTGTAAGAGCCACCGACACAGCATCGGAGTACCGCATTGTAATCGCAGCCCTAGGAATCATTGCGACCGCTCTCACCGCAGGTTATTCGTTAATGGCGATGAAGAAGATTTTCTTCGGAGCGCCAAATTCGGATACCTCCGACGTCAAGGAAGCGCCCTGGACAATCACTCTTCCACTCATCACCCTTAGCATTGTCACCATAATCCTGGGTATCTACCCTGAGCCCATACTTGGCCGTCTCCTCTCCGCGGCAAGAGCGATAGTGGGGTCTTAGAGGATTGGCTAGCTCTCTTCTCGTATGGCTAATCTGGGTCACTCCCCTGGTGGGCGCGCTTCTTACACCGATTTTCGCCAAGATTCATTCTAGAGTTCGTGACGTAACCGCTGTCGGTTTCACGTTTGTCGCAGCTGTATTGGCGACTGTCTCCTCATTGACTGTCTCGAGCGGAGATTACACCGTTGCTTGGATTCCGTCTCTCAACATCAACGCTGGAATTCTGGTTGATCCTCTTAGCATGTTCATGGCGAACATCGTTGCCTGGATCAGTCTCCTCATCATGATTTACAGCGTTGGCTACATGAAAGGCGAGTTCGGCCTAACCCGATACTGGTTCTTCATGAACCTCTTCATTGGAAACATGCTGTTGCTAGTTCTCTCTGACAATCTCTTGATGATGTTCTTCGGCTGGGAAGGAGTAGGCCTTTGCTCGTACGCGTTGATAGGTCACTTCTATCGCGACGAGCCACAATTCTGGGTAGGTAGCCCAGGGGACAAGGCTCTTGGCGTCTCGGAAGAATACTCCGCGACAAAGGCAGGAATGAAAGCGTTCATAATGACAAGAATAGGAGATATCGCGTTGCTGATCGCAATCTTTCTGATCTACGCGTTCGCCCGGACCTTCAACTACAACCAATTGGTATTGCAACTTGGCGGCTCAGCTAGCTGGGCTGCGAATCTAGCTCGACTCGGCCTTCTACTCCCCGCGGCACTACTTTTCTTCGGAGGACCCATCGGAAAGTCGGCCCAGTTTCCCTTGCAAGAATGGCTCCCAGATGCAATGACTGGTCCCGCATCGGTTTCCGCCCTGATTCACGCTGCAACAATGGTCAAGGCCGGAGTCTTCCTGACAGGAAGAATGGGACCCGTATTTTTCATCGCGTTATCTCAATTCAACCAGGTGCCTCAATTCTTCGGCGTGATCGCTTGGGTAGGCGCATTCACTGCACTCTTGGCAGCGAGTCAGGCCGCGGTCGCTCGCGAAATAAAGAAGGTCCTTGCATACTCCACGATCTCTCAAATCGGTTACATGATGCTTGCCCTCGGAGTTGCAGGGCTCAGCGCTAACTTTCTGGCAGGATATTCCGCAGGACTCTTTCACCTTCTCAGCCACGCCGTGTTCAAGGCTTCACTCTTCCTAGCCGCCGGATGGGTGTTGCACGTGGCGGGATCACGTTTCATGGACGAAATGGGCGGGTTGGCAAAGGCGATGAGGCTTACTTCCGCGTCAATGCTTTTGGCAGGGTTATCCCTGATGGGTATTCCACCATTCAGCGGGTTCTGGACAAAAGACGCGATACTCTCCGTTAGCTTCCTCGGCGGACAATACATTCTCTACGGACTGGCGCTCGCCACAGCATTCATCACGGGTTTCTACACAGTCAGAATGCTAGGGATCACACTCGCCGGGAAGCCTAGCAGACACGTGATGGAATTGACGGAGGGTGGAAAGCATCCACACGAGGCTGGCTTCACTATGCTTATTCCCTACTTACTTCTGGCAGTTGGCAGTCTGGCCCTGGGACTAGCTTATCCTTTCTACAGTGGTCCACTGGTCGCGTATCTCGCGAACACGTTCAGCTCAGCCGCGTACAAACTCCCCGCGGCGACTAGCCCAACTTCTGGTATTACCGATCTTCTGTTGTTCTCCGTGAGCACCATGGTGGCGGTCATTGGCGGCGTAGTTGGATATCTCCTCTACTTCAAGAAACTTTACGAATTCAAAACGGACATGAACCCCATTCAGCGATTCCTCTACAATCGCTGGTACCTAGACGCCATCTACTACAAAGTATTCGTGTCAGGCCTGCTCGCCGCAAGTCGAGGACTCTACGAGCTTGTCGAACAAGGGATCTGGAACAGGCTAAACAACACGATTGGTAGAGACATCATGGACTATTCACGGGCGAGCGATCAGCTTGACACTCAAGTTGTTGACCGAGCCGCAAACGAGGTTGCATCTTACGGTTCCCGGCTCAGCAACCTCCTCCGAAGGCTCCAGACAGGAGTAACAGAACAGTACATCATCGGCTTCGCCATCGGAATAATCCTTCTGCTCGCCTACATGCTGTTCGTCGTCGGAGCCACCTAGATGATCGGGCTCCTCTCGATCGCGGTTTTTCTCCCCGCAATACTTGCCGCGCCAACATACATTCTCGGCAGGAAAAACGCCAGGGTAGCAAAGACTCTAGGAGTCGGGACCACCGCCATAGTATTCGCAATCTCAATTCTAGTTCTCGTAGTTTTCCAATACGGCCCATCAGGATGCCCCGGTGGGTTGGCTCTGAACTGCTTCCAGCTAACCGAAAGTGCCCCATGGGCGGGATCCTTTGGGCTCAACTATAGGGTTGGGATCGACGGCATCAGTCTTCCACTCCTTATGATAGCGACGTTTCTGAGCCTCTTGTCAGCTGCGGGATCCTGGGATCAGATTACCTTCAAGCACGCAGAGTACTATGCTCTCTTTCTCATTTTCGAAACGGGAATTATCGGCGTCTTCACTTCCCTTAACCTGATTCTGTTCTATCTTTTCTGGGAGATCGTTCTCATTCCAATGTTCTTTTTCATCGGAATCTGGGGAGGACCCCGCCGAAGATATGCCTCCTTGAAGTTCCTCATTTTCACCTATTCCGGTAGCGCGGTGATGCTCTTCGGTTTTCTCGCTCTTTACGCCTGGACTGGAACCTCTGCTTATTCAGGGGGGCCATCGTTCGATTATGATGTTCTGGCGGCCAGGATTCCTAGCCTTGCACTGCCCTTGCAGGTATCAGTGGCAGTTACGACTTTCATCGGATTCGCGGTCAAGCTTCCGATTTTTCCGCTTCACACTTGGTTGCCTGATGCGCATGTCGAAGCTCCGGCGCCTGTCAGTGTTCTTCTTGCTGGTTTACTCCTCAAGATGGGAGGTTATGGGTTGATCAGGTACAACTTGTTGCTCTTCCCTAAGGCAGTGAGTGTCCTCTGGCCCTACTTCACGACAATCGGTCTCATTACTATCATCTATGGCGCATCCGTTGCCCTTGTTGCTCGGGATCTGAAGAGAATGATTGCTCTTACGAGTGTCAATCACATGGGCTACGTTTTGCTCGGGGCGTTCACGGCAACCGTCGCGGGTGTTTCTGGAGCAGTCTTTCAGATGTTCAGCCATGGCCTTGCAGTTGGAATGCTCTTCCTTATGTCGGGATACATTCACGAACATACTGGAACCCGGAACATTGACGAACTAAAGGGGCTGAGGGGAAAGATGCCTCAGACGGTTACACTCCTCTTTCTGGCTTCGATGGCCGCAATGGCGGTTCCCGGATTTGCCAATTTCATCAGCGAGTATCTCGTGATTCAGGGCGCTCTTAACGTGAGCTATGTTTTTGCGATCGCCATCGTCGCGCCAGCTCTGACCGTCGGATACTTCCTCTGGATGCTTCGACGTGTCGCGATGACCCCGCCGGTCGGTCCCAAGAACGAGCTGCATCTTCACTCGATCCTGATACTGGTTGCATTTCTCGTGCCGTTGCTGATCTTCGGCGTGTATCCTCCACCAGTGCTCGGGAGTGTAATAACGCCGACAGTGGAGAAGTGGGTTGGAACGATAGTCGGATTTGGTGCAAAGTGATCTAGGATGGCTCTTCTCTCGCTGGCTCCGTTTCTCAGCTTGGCAGTATTCGGACTCCTCGCGACTCCCGCGGGGTTTCTCCGGCTCAGAAAATCGAAGCTTGGTCTCGCCCCCTTTGTCGGGATCCTGGGTCTGGCTGTGGCTCTAGTGTCGACTGTGTGGCTTGGGTTCACGAGTCCTTCGCGCGTATCTTTCGGGGGACTCCAAGTTGATCTGTTTACCCTGTTCTTCTCAGGGGTTCTCCTGATCGTAGCAATCTTCGTCACGGTTGCCTCACTCCAATACATGCGAGAGGATCCCAACAAAGGACCGTTCTTCGGGCTTCTCCTTCTTTCGACTCTCGGAATGATTGTCCTGGCTGCTTCGATGGACCTGATACTTCTCTATGTTGGCTGGGAATTGATGAGCATTCCTACCTATGCTCTAACCGCTTTCAGGAAGAAAGATCCGAACTCTAACGAGGCAGCCATGAAATTCTTCGTTCTCTCGGCGCTCTCCTCCGCGTTTATTGTCTACGCCATCTCCCTAGTTTTCGGCGTCACAGGCTCTACTGGGCTAACAGCCATTGCAAGCTCCTTATCTACGTCAGGGCCCGATGTCCGCCCATTTGGAGTCCTTGCCATAGTTCTCTTCATCGTCGGGTTCGGGGTGAAGATGGCAGTCGTTCCCTTTCACATGTGGATACCTGACGCTTTCGAAGGAGCCCCCGTAACAATTGGTGCTTTTTTGGCGGCTGGCGCAAAGATGGCAGCATTCGCCGCGGCCTTTCGAGTTTTCATAGTGGGGATCTCAGCTTTCAGCGTGGATTTCTACTCGACTTTTGCTATTGTGGCCGTAGTAACAATGAGTGTAGGGAACGTCGCGGCTCTTATGCAGAAAAGCTTCACTCGACTCTTAGCTTATTCCAGCATCGCCCAGGCTGGCTACATTCTAATGGCTTTGGCTACACCCTTCACGGTAACGAATGTGCCGTTGGGTCTAGCAGGTGGACTCTTCCACGTTCTGAATTATTCTATTCTGAAGACAGCTGCATTCGTAGCTGCTGCAGCGGTTGCTACCAGGCTCTCGGTTACGGACCTTGAATCTTTCAATGGTCTATCTCGAAGAATGCCCCAAACATCTCTGAATATCGCAGTAATTTTCCTCGGCCTTGCAGGAGTGCCCCCACTGAATGGGTTCTTCAGCAAAGTGATGCTCTTCACCGGCTCGATCTATTCCCCATATAGCTGGGGCGGCTATCTCGCCTTAGCTGCTCTCATCAACAGTGGCTTCAGTATGAGCTACTATGGTTGGATCATTAAGAGAATGTATTTTGACGAACCGGCAGATCAGTCCAAGATTCCAGAACCACGTGTGTACATGACCGTTCTTTGGGCTGCCACAATTCTGATCTTCGCCATAGGTATCTATCCCGACCCTTGGATTCGACTAGTTCAAGGCGCTGCGGCGGCACTAGTCCCACGCTAGGATGCTAACTGCCCATTCAGAATATCGGCTATCTCGGAGATGTCTCTGATCACCTTCTCCCTCAGAAAGTGTCTCTCTTCATGACCGAACTGAATTTGGATCTGCTCAACAGATGAGAGGTTGTCATCCGCATTCTTCTTCCCGTGACTCGTATCTGTGCCTGTATGCTTGTCGCTCTTGTTCTCGGGGTTCGCACCCACATTGAAATCGTTGACTAACCTTGCCCTCACTAACTCGATCGTAGAGTCGGAACTTGTCTGGGCTGCGACCGTCCTAATGTCCACGCCTGGTTCTCTTTTCCCTTGGATCTCCAGAATATACCGGATGCCATCTTCCGTAATGAATTCCTCGATGCTCCTTCTCAGCTCCGTTTGCACGGACTGAATCCTATTCGGATCCAAGAATTCCCTGTTGACCTTGCCTATGACTGCGTGGGACCTCGAAGTCAGTGCCGCTTCCTCAACGATTGATCCCATGTGAAGGTCCGCGTCGGAGCTAGTGGCAGGAGGAGCGGTCAGAAGTACGCGCCCTAGACCCATGATTTCTATGTGGTCCGGGTGAATTATCTTGACGGGCACTTCAGCGACCTCGTATGTAGAGTAAAGAATTGGAAACTGTATCAAAACCCTTCTTCGAACAGTTTTATAGCGCGCACTCAAACTACGAATTCGAAAACGCGACCTAATGGTGCATTTGGAGCAGAAATCGCTTGTCCGGAATCGACGCTGTAAAGAAGATTGTGGAGACTGAAGGACAAGCCAAACGGATTGTCGAGGAAGCGGAGTCAAAGGCTCGAGAAATTCAGGCTCGTGCCTCGGAAGAAGCTAGGAAGGTTCGGCAAGCCTCAACAGCTGAGGCAGAACAGCGAAAAGCCCAGATGCTTCGAGAGGCGCGGGAGAAAGCGGAGGCCGACGCGAGAACCTCAGACGTGGAAACCGACTCGCTACTTGAAAATTACAAGAAACTCTTCGAGAGCAGGAAAGACGCTGCCGCCAAGAAGGCCGTCGAATTGGTTCTAGGTGGTTGAAAAAAATGGCGGAGTCGTTGGAGAAGCTTCACAGTCGAATTCTGTCAGACGCAGGACTGAAGGCTTCGGGAATGGTCGAACAGGCAGAAGAAAAGTCCAGGCAGATTCTAGAAGAGGCCAAAGCCCAAGCTCAAAGAGATGCGAACGATATTCTAGCGAGAGCCGGCTTGGAGGCCGAGAGCATCAGGAGGAGTATTCTTAGTTCCAGAATCAGAGCAAACCGCCTGAAGATTCTTGACGAGAGGAATCGGATCGTTCAAAGCGTTCTCAAGTCCGTTGAACAACGCCTTTCGGAATTCGCTACTACTGGCCAGTTCGAGTCGACATTGAAACGCCTCGTGATGGAAGCGGTTGAGGCGCTGGGGACAGATAACGCAGTAGTGCGAGTTGGCTATCGGAATGCGGAGAAGAAGAGTCTACAATCCCTGGGACAGTCGCTTCCCAAAGGTACAAAGTTCGTCTCTGACGAGACAGCGATTGATGACCTGGGAGGCGTGATCGCGAGTGACCCAGACGGAAAGGTGATCTTCAACAACTCCTTCAAAGCTCGCATAGAAAGACTGGACAACCAGCTCCTAACGACAATCTCTTCCACGATATTCGGTGAGTAGGTCTCCATTCTTGCTTAGACCAGAGCTAATGCATCAAGTCAGCATCATAGTCGCAAAGGATGAGTTGCCAAACCTCCTCTCCTACGCCGGGAGAGAACAATTGATTCACCTCATCACCATCGAGGATGAACATCTCCCACCAGGAGCAACACCATTCGAAGCTACGGGCTTGCTGTCAAAATCGGCGACGATCAGGAACCGCATTTCAGCATTGGCCGCAGCTCTCCAAGCGCCGGATGTTCAACCGGAGAAAATTGAAGCCCCAATTCATAACATCGACGAGCTCGCCCTCTTCCTCGACCAAGAAACGTCGAAACTCGAAGGGTCTGTCCGCCAACTAGAGGAAGCGCAGGGAAAATTACTAACTGACAAAGAGAGAACATCGGAACTCTCACGATTCCTATCAGGATTAGAAGCAGTGGGTATGCCCCTTGGCACAATTGGGAGCAGTGAATTTCTCGTTACCCTTGCTGGAGAATGTGCAAAGGAATCGACCGTTTCGATCCAAACAGATCTAGATGAGCTGACGTACGGAAATCTGATCTTCGTTATTACTCATAGTGCAGACAAGACTCAGACTTTCCTAGCTATTTTTCCGCGAGCCTTCGAAGACGACGCGAAACAAGCAGCCACTGCACTGGGCTCAAGGGTGGAAGAGCCCTGGGCAGACCTCCCACCAGACCCTAAGGAAGCCAAGAAATTCGCGGACGCCCGACTGGCGAACATCAACGATGCGGAAGAGGAGCTTGACCATCAGCGGGATGTACTTAGAAAGGAGAACGGCCCGATACTCAAGACCCTCGAATATCTCACAGAGATTCTGGAAGGTCGATCTAGAGCTGTCTCAAACTCGTCTACCACAGAGTCGACCTTTATGTTAAGAGGGTGGGTCGCCGAGAAAAGTGTCCAGAGACTTGCGGAAGGGGCTTCGCAGGCATGCAACGGACTCGTTTCTGTCCTTAGAGAGAACGTACAAGATGGACGGAAGGTCGCTCATAGCACTTCAATAGGGAACGGCGTTGAAGCAAAAGGGCATCAGACCCCACCGACTCTGGTTAGAGTCCCTGGATGGGCAACACCTCTACAATCTGTAATCGACAATTTTGGCATTCCATCTTACAACGAAACGAATCCTTTGGTCTTCATGATTCTCACTTTTCCCCTGATCTACGGACTCATGTTCGGAGATTTCGGTGAGGGTCCGTTATTCTTGGTTCTGGGTCTCTTCCTTTTGTGGCTGAAGCGAAAAAAGGTCAAGATCTTTGAGATCGGGCAATTGTTTGTCAACGGGGCGGAACTCATTGTTATGCTTGGCATCGGCATAACGATTTTCGGGTTTCTCTTCGGCGACTTCTTCGGTTTTGAGTCCCAGGCGATCTTCGGTCTCCGACCATTCTTCAACCCCAACGAGGGAGCCTTCGCAGCCACCCCGGACATTTCCCATCTTCTCATTTACATGTCGGTGATACTCCTCTTCGGAGTAGGACACTATCTCTCGGGCCTAGCAATAAGCATATACAACAAAGTCCGGAACCACGAGATCCGGCACGCATTCTATGGACCGATTTCTTGGGCGTGGTTCTACATTATCTTCATTTATCTAGCATCACAAGTCGTTATCTCCGGCTACAAGTTCGGAGTACTCCTGCAGAACCCGACGTTGCTTGTACTCTTGTTCATACCGATGGGAATCATGGCAGTCAAAGAGGGACCTCTTCACTTCTTCGAAGTGTTCATCAGCGCAGGAAGCAATACGTTGTCCTATCTTCGAATCTGGGCTCTCAACCTAGCAGACTTTGCAATTAAATTCGCATTCTTCACTTCCTTCGGGATAGCAGGGGCAATTGCAGGGAACCTTCTGGTGATGATTCTAGAGGGCTTGATCGTTTTCGTACAAACTCTGAGACTTCACTGGGTTGAGTGGTTTAGCAAGTTTTATGAAGGATCAGGTTTGTCATTCGCGCCGTACCGAGAACCAACAAGCTGGACTGTGTAACCAAGTGGTTGATTGCGCTACTCTAACGTCTGTTACTTTATGCCCCACATTCTGGGCCGGCCTCGGCGGTGGACTAAGCGTCCTCCTCTCAGCCATCGGTGCCGGAATTGGAATCGGAATCTCAGGGCCAGCGATTGCCGGAGCAGGGGTCGAGAGGCCTGAAGTGATGTTCAAGACCTTTATCGCGACAATCCTCGCTGAAGCATTGGCAATCTACGGATTGGTGGTAGGTCTTCTCTCAGTCTTCCACATTACCGACGCTCTTACTCTTGCTGGCTCAGTCAGAATATTCGCGGGCGGATTAACGATGGGAGCAGCTGCGCTCGGCGCTGGATTCGGCATTGGCACTTCTGGAAGCGCTCTTGCTGCTGCTACTGCAGAGAAGCCGGACATATTCTCGAGAGCTGTAATCACGCTGATATTGGCTGAGGCTCTGGCCATCTATGCCCTTGTCACGGCCCTGTTGTTGGTACTACAAGCAAAGTGACAGCGACGCGTCGTGGGAACTGAGACTCTATCCCACATCGTCCGAGGCAATTACATTATCGCGAAGATTCGAGGAGAAAAAGGCAAGCTCCTGGAACGACAGCAGTTACATTCCCTCGCCGAGTTCCGAACCCAAAGCGAGATCCTAGGGGTCCTTGCAGACGGACCCTATGGCAAAGAACTCTCTGAACTGAGAGAAGGCTCTTCCCCCCTAGAGACAGAGCGAGCTGTCCGGTTGGGGTTCGCCCGAGGAGTTAAGACGCTAATTTCATCTTCTCAAGGATCAGCCCGAGAATTTCTCCTCGAGTTTAGCCGGCGATTCGACGCGTACGACCTTGCCGCGATAGTGGTTTTCAAAGCTCAAGGAAAAAGCTGGGAGGAGTTCGTTTCTACTCGTCAGCCCCTCGCCCTTCTGAAGGAAGCTGAGCTTCATCGACTCTATTCGATGGATGACTTCCGGACAATTGTTGGAATTGTAGGTGACAGGGCGCTGATAAGCCGGGTGAAGAGTTTCTCGATGGAGGATCTCGCCGGCGAAAGAGCTTCCCTTGTTCGAGATATCATTAGTGGCTGGGGAGAGGAACGTTTCTACAATTATGTAAAAGACAAGCTTGGTGGTTTCGACCGAGAGAGTTGTCTTCCCATAGCTGGAGGGACAGTTGACTTAGCAAATCTGTCTATGATTCTGAGAAGCAAACTCATCGGAAATCCTAATGTCCGGGAGCACCTTATCCCCTCCTCTTGGAAACTTGATGATCGGACGATTGACCAACTGCTAGCCGCTCAGGACGTAACTCAAGCTCTTGATTTGGCTTCTTCACATTCATACTATCACAGCATTCTCTCCGGAGCCAGGCAGAAGTATGAAGAGACAAAGTCTCTCTCCTTCCTAGAAGTCGCATCGAGAAAGCACGCTACGCAAATCAGCAAGAGGATATTCCTCGGATTCCCGTACACATTGGGAGTTGTTCATGCTTTCTTGATCGCTAAGGAAAACGAGGCTAGAAATCTCGCGGCCATCGTCGCAGGAGTTGGAGCAGGAATGAAACCGGACCAGATCCGATCCTTGGTCGCCATTCCCGAGTGATTTCTGAGACCATCTTCCCTGGCTGACTAGAGTTTCTTGACGAAATAGTAGTACGTGTATGCAAGTCCAACAATCGATCCAACTACCAGTCCTATCCCTGACCCTGCACACGGAGCAATCCAAGGTGGAGTTGCCAATACCCCTACACATGAGCCGAGTCCGAACAGCGGCCCTAGAATTATTCCGCCGAGAAAGTATCCGAGGACGAGAAAGGTGAATAGGTTAACGCTGAATCCCGCTATTCGAAGAGCCACGGCATCATAGATTCGTTCATTGCGACCCTGACCCTTGAGGAATTGGGCTCGTCGATTTCTGGGAGTCGATGACTCAACTGGAGTCGCTGTCTCTGCGCCGTTACTTTTCTGGGGCAATCTCAAAATTGATCCCTTCAAGCATTCGCTAATGCTCGAATGGGCAGAGTTGGGGTCGTTGTGGCTCCTATTGATCTGGCACGCTTGTGTTATGGTCGCTAGCGGGACAAATTCTGTATCGCCTTGGAGGATTCTGTCTAGCTCGTAGGGGTCAGTTCCCGATGTTTTGGCAAACTCTTCTTTTCCCGTGTATCGGATCGCGGCGTTTAGTGCATCCTTTATTCTGGGAGTTGCTTGTGCTTCGAGATCTGGGCTGCTCACAAATACGCGCGCTTCTACGAGGAAGACTCCAATTCAATGATCCCTCTCTTGGATAAGTTGCTTAGGGTTTCAGCCGGAACGACCTTGTCCAGGTGAGCATAGATCCGGGATGCCTGAGATCCCTCGCCAAGTTTGAGGATTCCGCGGAGCAGCATCAAAGCTTCCACGAATTCGTCAAGTCTCCGGTTCAAATTCTGTCCCGCCCTCCGACGCAAATCGTCTAGTTCTAGCTTCAACGCTTCAAGTTCTTCAGACAACAATTTTCCTCTCTCCTCCTCCGCTTGAATTCCCGATTTCACGTCCGCCGATTTGTATTCGGGAACCTCGATGGGTGTGAAGTCATAGAGAAGGAGAGTTTGAAGGGCCTGGGAAAACTTCTCTTTTGGTGCGGCGACGAGGACGTAGTATATGTCCTGCTTTCTATTGCCGACGGCCAACACAGCTTGGTCTTTGTATTGTGACCGCAATGCTTTCTGTGCGGCATCTAGTTTCTTGACTGGCAATCGTCCAAGGACCCTCCGGAAATCTCCGTTCTCGGATTCCAACTGATCCGTCGCAAAACCCGCCTGAGATATTTCTGTGAGAGCCGCGATCTGCTTCTTGGATTCATCGATTTGTCGTTGGATCTTCTCGATCTTTCCTTGAACTTCTTGGTACTCGTTTCTGGCCTGGTCCAACTCTCGCTTTGCCGATTCCAGTTCACTATTGTAGTCCAGCCGATCAGCTTTGCTCGGGCCGGATTCTCTTGTCAGACTGACTTGCCGCATTACTTGGAGGATCTCGTCTCGTAGCTTCGACAGTTCCTTAACGCGATTGACGATTTGCTCGGTCGTCAGCTGTCCGGATGTGAGGGCGATTTTTTTCGATTCTGTGTTTCCTGGTGCGGCAAGTGCGGTTGCAATTTTGACTGAGGCGTCATCTGCAAGGATTGCTCTTAGAACGTTGTTTTTGGCGGGGGAACTCAAATCCGCCCGACTCCGACTTAGGCTAGAGAGATTAGGGCTACCAAGAATAGCGGAATGAATACTAGGGAAATCGTGTTGAGGAGCTTTATGAGGATGTGCAGACTTGGGCCAGCTGTGTCCTTCCATGGGTCCCCGACCGTGTCACCGACGACTGTTGCGGCGTGTGTTTCGGTGTTCTTGCCTCCGAAGTGTCCTGCCTCAACATACTTCTTCGCATTATCCATCGCCGCTCCGCCCCACATCATCATGATAGCCAAGGGTATGGCGGAGAGCGTAGCTCCAACAACCAGCGCTCCGACGGCTGCCCAGCCAAGGAATACTCCCACAACTATTGGCGCTACCACTGGAATGGCTCCCGGAACGACCATTAGTCGCAAGGCCGTTCTCGTGGAAATGTCCACTGCTGCTGCATAGTTTGGCTTAGCGGTCCCTTCTCTGAGCCCTGGAATCTCTCTGAACTGTCTTCGGACTTCTTCGACCATGCGGTAGGCGCCAACGCTTACGGCGTTGATTGCCGTTCCAGAGAATACGAAGGGAAGCATTGCCCCAACCAATGCCCCGATGACGACATCGGGGTGGTTGAGAGCCAGTGCCGATCCCAAGCTGGATAGTTTCGTTCCCAGAAGTGCCGCTTGGGCGCTCGTGATTGCGGTTAGGTCGGTTATTTTGGCCTGATATCTCGCGACTTCTAGAACGAAAGCCTGGAAGAGTAACAGAGACGCTAGAGCAGCGGAACCCATCGCGTAGCCCTTGGTAAGCGCTTTGGTCGTATTGCCAAGTGTATCGAGAGGTTCTATTCGCTCGCGGATCTCGTTGGGGGCACCGGACATCTCGGCGATTCCTCCAGCGTTGTCTACTATTGGACCCAAACCATCCATAGTCAGTACTATTCCAGCTGTCGATAGCATGCCCATCGTTGCCATGGTTGTGCCATAGACGCCTCCCAGGAACGTGTCGGTGATTCCCGCTTGGACGGCGAACTGTTCCCCCAGCGCAAACGAAATGAGAAGGGTGATTGCGACAGTAATTACTGGAAGTCCACTTGAGATCATGCCTACAGCTGTCCCGGACATTATGGTGAGGGCTGGACCGGATTTCGATCTTTCAGCTATCGTAATCACAGACTTCGCTTCAGAACCTGTGTAGTACTCAGTGTAGAGCACGATAAGCAATCCTGCCGCCAATCCCGAGACCATACAGCCGTATAGCGCATACGCAGCCAGAGCAGTTCCGCTCGGCGTCAAACTAGATGGACCGAAAACGTACCATGTCGCAACAAACATGAGAATCGCCGCCACGACGGACGCTACTAAGAGTCCGTCCCTGGTCGGTTTGATCGGGTTCTTGAATTTCTTCTCAAAGATTGCAACTGCGAGCCCGACGAACGTCGCGATTATTCCCAGCGATCTCACGATGAGAGGCATTGTTACGTAGTAGACGCTTATTCCCTGGAAGAGAATGATCGACACAATAAGACCGATAATCATGCCTCCAAGGTTCTCTGCGGTCAAAGACTCGAACAGGTCCGCGCCTCTCCCCGCCTCATCTCCCACGTTGTCGCCTACATTGTCAGCTATGGCAGCTGGGTTTCTAGGGTCGTCTTCTGGGAAGTTCTCCTCCACCTTCCCGACGAGGTCAGCACCGACATCGGCGGACTTCGTGAATATTCCGCCACCCAACTGCGCGAACAATGCCGCCAGCGAGGCTCCGAATCCAAAGCCTGCCAAGACCCCGGGGTCTCGGAAGGCGGCATAGAGGATTGAGAGACCCAGTAGGCTCATACTGATAACGGCTAAGCCCAGCGCTCCGCCTCCGAGCGTGGCTACCCTGAGGGCAAGATATGTCGACTTTTCAGCAGCTGCTGTCGATCTGACATTCGCATTTGTGGCGGAGTACATTGCGATGTAGGCTGCGACGAGGGAGAATGTGACTCCGAGGAGGAAGCTGAACGCAATTTCAGCGGCGTAACCTAGAGTGAAGGTTGCGCTGAACGCCGCTAGAATGACGAAGGCGATGATTACTGCGATGACACCAATGGTCCGAAATTGTCTTTTCAGGTAGGCGTTTGCGCCTTCCATGATTGCCGTCCATATTGCGATCATTTTCTCGTTCCCAGTCGGATACTTTTTGACCGATAGAACGAGAAATATTGAGGCGATGACCCCGACGACCGCGAGAGAAGTCGTTAGGAGAAGAGGGTCGAACGCCAAGTTTTTGGTTCCTGCTATTTTTTCAAACTATGGAATTTCCGTCAACCCTCCCGCGCGGATTATAAATCTATTCACTGGATCGCATGAACAAGTGTGAACCGGGCCAAACCCATAAATCACTTCTACCAACGTTTCACTTCGAATACCTAGGAGAAGAGCTGACGATTTGAACGGAGGCAAATATGACGTTGTAATCGTCGGCGGGGGCCCAGGCGGCCTCTCTGCGGCAGTCCATCTGTCAAAGAAAGGCCTGAAAGTGAAGGTCTTTGAGAAAAAGAAAATTCTCGGCACACCGGTCAGGTGCGGCGAATATTTTCCGGTCAAAGCAGAAATGGAGAAGCTTGTTCCAAGAGTCAAGAACCTCGACGTTATCGACGCGCCACCAGAGTCTGTCGACACAACCTGTCGTTCCATTCGCCTAATAAGTCCGAAGGGACACGAGTTTGAGTTTCCATTCGGGGCCTATATTCTCGATCGTCATATCTTTGAGAGTCACTTGGCCGATATTGCTCGAACCCACGGGGCGGATATTGACGTTGGGGTACAAGCCCACTATTTTCCGGATGAACAGGGTGGTTGGGTTGGACCGACACGGGAAAAGTCGGTTCATGGGAATGTCATCATTGCAGCAGATGGCTATCCGAGCGAGACGGCGGAGAGAGCCGGTCTGCCAGAAAGAGCTTACGCGGGTCCCTACGCGGTAGCAACGAACATCGAGTATCTGATGACGGATCTGAATGTTGAGCAGGATGTCGCCGAGATGTACATGGACCCTCGATACTCACCTGGTGGGTACGGATGGATAATTCCTAAGGGACACGGACGAGCGAACGTCGGGATCGGGATCAGGGAACCGTACGTCAGGCGAGATTGGCAAATACGAGATCTCCTCACCGGGTTCATCGAGAAGAACACTGTGGCCTCCAAACGATTGATTGGGGGGAACAAGGCCTCGATGATCGGGGACAGCCTACCAGTAGACGGACCTCTTTCGCGGACCTATTCTGATCGCGTCATGGCAGTTGGCGACGCTGCCGGAATGGTCATGCCCACTAACGGTGGCGGAATACAGACCGCTCTGATTACAGGAGACTTGGCGGCGGAGGCGGCGGTCAACTATTTTGAGCGTCAAACTCCATTGTCGAGTTATGAGGCCGCTTGGAAGGAGCAGATTGGCTTGGAGATGGAGAATTCCAAGTTGATGCGTCAAGCGTCAGACAGAGTCATGGCCCACGGATTTCTCTTCGACCTTATGCTCCGAATAATGGGCACGAAGAGGATTGCCGATGTGATAATGTGCCAGATACCCGGTGGAATGGGAACATTCATGCGACTACTGGCCTAAGCCCTAAGCGCAACATCTAGTATCATTGCCAGGAAGAGCAGGAAGAGATAGGGGCTCGAGATCTTGAACATCTTCCAGGCATTCGCCTCCGTGGGCTTGTAAAGGACCCATACGCTTCCAATCAGATTCACCAGTCCACCCACAAGTGCGACCAGACCATAAACGAGACCGAAGTGACCGAGTAGATAGACTCCAAGGGAAAATGGGATGAAAATCATCGAGAAGATTACTATCAGTCGGATGGCTGGCACAGTTCCAATTACTACCGGGAGCATTGGGACCCCGACTTTCGCGTAGTCCGTGCGATAGGTGACAGCGAGGAACCATATGTGAATCGGAATCCAGAGGAACACAAGACCGGCCATGAGGACTGGAAGTAGAGCGATGCTCCCGATTGGACCGGGCGTTGCGGCCGACCAGCCGAAGAGAACTGGCAGCCCGCCGCTAAACCCTCCGAGGAGGATGTTCAATGCGCTACGTCGTTTCAGCCACAAGCTGTAAACCCCGACATTATCGAGAACTCCAAGAGCCATCCATAGAACTGAAAGGAGGTTTAGGGTGAATGACAGCAGGATGGATATTGTGATGAGAGAGAGTCCGAATCGGAGTCCTGCCGCAGCGGTGAGTCTTCCGCTTGGCAGCGGACGGTGCTTTGTACGGTTCATGACTGCATCTATGTCTCTGTCGTTGTAGTTTGTGAGGGCGTTGCAACCTGCGCAGCCTGAAGCTATCGCTAGAGCTGCGACGACCCATTTGATCGGGGAAAGGCCGGTCGAAACGAGGTTTGAGGCGACAAATGTTGCAGTCAGAGAGGTGAAAACTAGAAGATACCAGATTTTCGGCTTCGTGTACTCGTAATAGGTCAGAACGCGATTCTTCGTCGAGGTTTCAACTTCGCGTTGGAGGGTGAGTTCAGCCGTCTTACGCTGCAACGATATTTCCAAACATTAGCGAGTGCTCACCGCTACAAGGTACGAGGCATCTGAACTCGTACACACCCGAACCGTTGATTTTGAAGGTCACTGAATACCATGATTTGAAGAAAATGTTGCCTCCCAATTGTCCGTCTAAGACCGTGACAGGTGTCGGCATGACGTCAAGTACGAAGGAGTGATGATCAGAAAAAAGCGGTGCCGTGTGAGTAGCGTTTTCTCCATAGAAATAGAATGTGAGCGTGTCCCCACTGTTTGCGTATACTGTCTTGTTATCGTTGGGGCTCGATTTGTAATTTTGGTACTTGACCCCTGTGAGGTTGTACCCGGTGGAGGGGCTGTAGCTGGGAAGGGTAGTCTGGTTGAGATATGCGGTGTTGGAGATGGTGAAACCGCCTTCCTCGTGCACAATGGCTGTCATGAAGATTAGTCTGTGGACTGGCTCAGCATGTGAGACTAAGTGAGGGGTCAGGAATTGATAGTAGTAAATCGTCCCTCCGGTGGCCGCGATAACTATCAGACCGAGCAATCCGACAACTGGTAGGTGTCGCTTTGGAACCTGCACGATCGGTCAATCACTTGGCTTGGTTTGCCACTCTGTATATATGAACCGTCGCGGCGAAGGCGACTAGGACCATCCCGATCTCGAGCAGTACGAGGTTGTTGAGGTTGTCGAGTAGGGCCCGGAAGATTGCAAGATCGAGGAAGCCCTGCAATAGAAGCAATCCTCCAACCAAGGAGTAAACTTCGCTTTTCGAAAACATGTAAGGCGGCAGTTTCCTGAAGGGCAGGGGCTTCTTTGCCGCTCTCAACTGATCTATCTTGGCGCGCCTCCAACGGGCAAAGGCGTAGACTGAACCATACGCTATCGCAGTAGCGATTAGTAAAGAGCCAGCAAATGGAGTGGGATCGATGACAAGCTGATTCTCGTTGTGTAACGCCACAAGGGGGTTAGCTGCCCTGAAACCCCACACCGTCACTATCGCAATCTGCCCAAGCGACGCAACGCCTAGCGCCACCCAGAATGGTCTGTCGATCATCGCAATTTTCCTCCCACGGTCAAAGAATGGAGCGACGAGAAAGATGAGGACGAATATGGCAGGGATTATTGCGCCTGCGATGAACGGGTTCAACCCGTGAACTCTGATGAAGGCGTAAAGGCTGGTGAAGTACCATTCTGGAAATGTTATTTGAGTAGCCAAATTCGGATCATATCGCACGCCGACGTCCACTGGGAATAATCCCCCCATGATCAGGATCACTCCTGTAATCGCAGATGCGACGGGGATGTCTAGCACTAGATTTCTTGGCAGATGGACAGCCATAATGGCAAGCATGATTATTGGGATGATGAAGACATGGAAAGCGTAAAATCGGATTGCTAAATCGTTGAAACTGAAGCCGAATATTATCTGAGCCAGATTCGCACCGATCACCGGGCTATAGTAAGTGAGAGTCTGTCCAATGTTGATCGCCAACTGACCTCGAATATTGAATATCAGGTCGTATCCCGTATAAGCCTCGATCACTGTGACAACGCCGAGAACTATTCCGGTTACCCACAGTATCTCGTACCTGAGCTTGTATCTTCCACCAAAATATTGATAGAACATGTGCATTACCGCAAGAAGAACCATGGCGTTGGAAGCATGGTAGTGGATATTCCGGATAATCGATCCCCATGCAACATTGTTATTGATCGATTGGACGCTATTGTAGGCTTGGTTGCATGTTGATGATGGAATATAGCTCGAAGCGTTAACAGCTGGTGGACAGTTTCCGAAGAACGGGGTGAAATGGAAGAGCAGAAGCGCTCCGGTGACGCCGAGTATGATGAACACGATTACGGTGAGCATTCCCAGAAAGCCGAGTGGGCTGATGAACCGGGAAGGAAATACGATCTTTAGGCCGAGGAGGAGTGTCCGTTCAAGCCTCTCCCATGTCCACTGAAGGAGGGCAATGATTGGGTCGAGGACCCGTTTCTTCTTGTTGCTAGGTGCGGCCAATTCCTGGTGTTCCCCTCATTGCTGTCGCGCTTATGTTCCCGGATGAGTCAACTGATAGTTCGACTTGGGGCAGCGGATTCAGCCCTAGGTCGAATGCGGGCCCTGCAACAGGGACGGCGTCCACTAGTCGGTACTGGCTACCGTGGCATGGACATTGGAGCCTAAATTCTCCGGAGCCTGGGTTCCCGGAATAAATTGGGTTGACGAGGCATCTCAGGTGCACGCAAGTGGTATTGAAAGCAACTAGATGCGACCGCATGGGGTCGGTGGGATAAAGAGGGTTTACCAAGGGTTTACCGGAGGGGTCTGTGTCGGGGAGCCGCGCCAACACGTTCTTGTAGTATGGGCTGACAGACGAGTCATAGGGCCAATAGAAAAACTGCGAGTATTGGCTCTCGTCGTACAGCCCTCCATTAATCGTCGGGGTATCCTTTACGTTCAGATATTGCTTGTTGAGGGAGTACCAATTCCCGATGACCTGGGGAGGAAGCGGGGTAGGGACTTGTGGTCCCAGTATTTGGCCTGAGGCGCCGACTGAAGCTGCAGCTAGTATAGTCGAGGCGGCGAGTGCTCCTTGGAGGAATCTCCTTCGTGAGATAAGAGGACCCTTCACTGGCGCCGCTGCGGGAGGTGGAGCCGATTGTTGTGTCGCGGAAGGAGGCGGCGTAGAGGTCGTGGACGCACTAGGCTTCTTATCGTCCATGAACATGTCCTCCGTTGCTCAAGAATAATTTTCGCTCGGTTCGTTTCCACGCTATTAAAGACTTGTCTATATCATACGCAGACAACAGACGTGAAAATAGTCTTCGGAAACAATATAACTACGGCGACTCGGGGAATGCCAAACTGATTCGCCGAGCCATGGTGATCCAATTTGAATCGCGTCATTGCAACTCTTACACTCTTCTTAGGTCTCGCAGCAATGATGCTGGGTGTCTACTCAGAACAATGGACTGCCATCCAGCGATTAGTCCGTTCGTTCGTTCCCTTCATCGGTTAGGCTAGACTTCCCAATGCAACCCGTCGCATCAAGCGAATCGAAACTCGGCATCGGCAAACGAACATGGCTGATGTTGCGGCGAGGGAGAATCTACTACTGGCCAATCAGAGCTATCGTACAATTAAGCTTCTTCCTACTATTCGCCGGTGTTGCTCTCGCTCGCTTGATTCCTGCATTCAACGGAGCGAGATCTTGGGTCGTACTCCCGGTCGTTGCTAGTGTCAAAGCGCAGGGCACGGTCGGTTCAACTCTGGACGCGACCACGCTTCTCCTGTCTCAAGCAATTTTTCCCTGGTTGCCCATCGGCATAATGTTCGTGGTTGGAGCAGTTCTAGGACGGTTCATGTGCGGTTGGATTTGCCCAGTCGGATTCCTTCAAGATGTCATTACAGGGGTTAAGGGAAGAGTCGATTCGGTCCAGTCACGTACACACGAATACTGGATACGTTTGAAGTATGTCCTTGTTGGCATCACTTTCTTGATCAGCGGTACGCTAGCTATCGCACTCTACTATGGAGTCGGATCCGACTACCAGCAAAGTCTTGGAACCGACTTTGCATCCGGGCTCTTCATTGCAATAACTCCTGATGGCACCCTCTTCGGAACTCTACCGGTGCTACTTGCTCGCTCCTGGAGATTTCTGGCCACCGCTCAAATATCTGACATCTCAGCAGCCACTATTGGATCCGGGCTAGGAAGCATATCGGCACTTACGTGGATCAACATTCTCATCCTGATAGGATTCATCTACGCAGCATGGCGAATCCCGAGATTCTGGTGCCGGTACATCTGCCCGGTCGGAGGGATCATGGCAGTCTTCCAAAAGAACAGCCTGCTCGGAATGCACCGCGACCCGATCAAATGCTCAAACTGCAAAGAATGCGAAACGGCATGCCCCATGCAGATCCCAATCTTGGATCTTGATTGGAAGAAGTTCAACGACTCTGAGTGCATCCTTTGCATGGCGTGCATTGATGCATGCCCTGCTGGTGCGCTTTCTCCCAAATTCCCGTAGAGCCACACTTCAACGGACGATTCACAGACTTCGAGAATGACCGGGTTCAACCGTGAGAAACCGTTAACTCTTTTTACGAGACATAGTGTACGATTACTGTCTCGAGAAACATGAAGCGAACGAGTCTGACACTGGCAATCCTAGCGTTACTGCTTCTCGCTATGGTTCCTGCGAGTGCAGCTCCCTCCCTTCAAAAGGGGAACCAGGCCATCTACAATCTGTCAGCCTCAATCTCTTTCCTCCAGTCTTGCGGAGTAGGAACCTCATCTTCGAGCAGCCTGATCGTATGCCCCATGATAGCGACGCTGCCTTCGACTATCGACGTCAACGGAACTCTCGGCTGGACAGCGACCGATCTCAATAGCACCACGGCATCCATGAACCTCACTCGAGACCTCATGATATCCTACGGCGACCTCAGCACTTCCGTCACCCGCAGCTCGGGCAGTTTCATCGAGTCGGTCAACCTAGCTACCAGAATAGTTACTCTCCTCCCAATTATCGTGCCGGAAATCGATCAAGCCCTCCAAATGGCTCAGACCAACATGGCTACTATTTTGCCCACGGGTGTCAGTTGGAGCTCATCAATGTCGATTCTCGACAACACGATGATGAATCGACCACTCTACACTATGTGGTGGGTGAACGGACCCCTCAAGCTCAATCAGACAATTCCGGTGTTCGTGCTCCCAACAAACGTTACAAGGGCATCAAGCGTAGATCTCGGAGGTACCCTAGGAACTCGAACAGCATGGACGTTAGCCTACAGTCTCTCGCGGCCATTGATCCCTCCAGAGCCAGCAACTACCTCAACATCATCGATTCCCATTCGCGACAACTCGGAAGTGGCCTTCACATTCAACTACGACCAGGCCAGTGACCTCCTCCTCACTGCGAACGCAGACATTCACATTGGGTTTGGAGTAGAAACAACGATTCAGCCAACCCCGTGCAGTACGCCCATCTCGCCTAGCGCGTGCCTTCCAGCGTCTAGCCCGACGATGCTAATGAGAGAATTCGGCATTGACATTCAGGCCGCGCTGAAGCTTGCTAGCACCACCGTCAGCCTGACCCATTCGATGAGCCAGACAAGCCCGTCTCAAACCAGTGGGTCTCAGTCGACTTCGGGATCTGGTTCAGGTGCGGGCTCACGGACGAGTTCAGGGTCGAACTCTGGAACCAACGCTGGGAGCGGATCCAGTTCAGGATCCTCCGAAACAAATGGTGGAGCCGGACCTCGCAACAGCAATCCAGGACAGCCAAGATCCCCTCTGCTTTCCGCCGGATGGCTACCGTGGGTGTATGGTGTTCTTGGAATAGTAGCCATCGCTCTGATTGGGGCAGGCGTCTGGATTGCGAGAAGACGGATGAAGGGAATCGCGGCCAAAGCTCCCCCAATTCAACCTTCAGTCTAAGATTCAATCCCGTTTCGCTACAAGACGATCCATCTATGTCGTGGAGCCGGGGGTGGGAGTCGAACCCACTTCAGCCATCCATTGCTGGATGCTTACTACGGGTTGCTACGAGATTTATCTGCAGCCCGTCGCCTGAGCCGATCGGCCTTCGGTGGACAAGCCAACCCCGGCCTCGTGCCCCCGGCAATTTGGACCGAGCTTGCCTGAACTGTATAAGCTTGTTGAAAACCAGGCTGTTTCCCGGATGCCCGACGGTGGCCATGAACTGAATCCGAGCTAAGTGGTAGTTCGTTCTAACGTTAGAGTATCTCCTTCCAGATTTCGCTCGCAATTTGCCTCGCCGCTTCTTCTGTGGGGACATTTCCGATAAGCAGTCGACCTGTCTTGAAGACAGATACTCTGTGGAGCTGTTTGGTGTAAACAAAGACTGACTCCGAACTGGCGACTACTGATTCCTTTGGAACCCTGGTTTTGAGGGATTGAAGGTCTATTACAACATCTCTTTTGGGGAAGATATTGGCAACATTGTCGCCGCATAACATTACCACCTTGTCTGATGCAATCGTCTTGTGTGAAGAGCCGTTGCATACATCACAGTTCTGCTTCTTCGCGATCGTTGTGAACACGAAGTCTGGTCCTGCCAGATCTATAGTCAGCAAGCGCCCTTGAATTCTTGTGGGCAGTTCAAGCACTTTCTTTGCAGCCTCTGTTGCTGCGAGAGTCCCGATGATCCCAACGACCGTAGGGGTTACGCCTGTGAACTCGCACGTTTCTACGGACTCTACGCCCGAGTTGGGTATCAGGCACTCAAGGCATGGGGTGGCTGGAGGATTGAACAGGGAGAGGTGGCCCTGGTTCGCGATCGCACTCGTGAACAGATAGGGAATGTGGTTTTCCATGGCAAACCTGTTTAGAAGATATCTTGTCCGGAGGTTATCCGTCCCATCAACAATCAACTCTATGTCATCTAACAGCTGCGAAATGTTGCCTGATCGGAGCGTCTCAACTATTGCTTCGGTTTCTGTCCATGGGTGACGCGAGCTCAGTTTTCGCGCGAGCGCCTCTGCCTTTGGCTGGTGAAGATCCTTCTTCTCCACCCCGATTAGCCGGTGCAGGTTGCTCTCTTCAACAATGTCCTGATCGATTAGTTTCAGGTGTCCTATGCCTTGGCTGGCTAGAAAGTAGGCCGCGGCGCTTCCAACTCCTCCCGTACCTACGACCGCTAGCTTGGCTGATTGCAACCTCGCAAGGCCTGCAACTCCAATCTCTTGGACTGTCGTTTGTCGGGAAAAATAGCGCATCAATTCCAGGTTCATGACAGGGTCCGTGGCTTTGCTAATCTCTTGAATAGCTTCCCATTGTCGTACCCCGACCGTCGAATCTCAAGAGTCTTGGAAAATCGCCCATTCTCAGCCCTGAATCAAGATCTGAACAATCACTCTTGAAACACGCCGTATCCACGCTGGTAGCCCCGCAAACCCTCGACCAATCCATGCCCGGACCATGCCTTGATCGGCAAGACTCGCCCATTATCAGCGCCAGACGGGAAATCCCCTCGACAAAAAGGGGGGACTAGCGAGCGACCCTCACGACGCAAGAGCGGTCAGCTTCTACCTCTCATCAAGGCAATAGCGGCCTTGGCAACGAAAAACCCTCCATGATCCTTCGACGGGTGGCTAACGCTCTTAGAACCGATGCGCCGAACAAACCTCTCGGTTCGAGATAGCCAGGACTTCATTGCTGAGGGTATGCTTATGCCTAACCAATTTCAAGATACAAGTAGAATCTTATCTTGAAGGAGCGGTTTCGCCACGCCCGTAGGATCAGTATCCTAGTACTTGCTCTCTTCATCTTCCTCACCTTGCAGTCTTCACTTTCACCACCGGTGAGAGCAAGTTCCAGCTACTATGTGGCAGCGATTAACGCGAACATAGACCCCGGAACCGAAGACTTTGTCGTCTCCTCCATCAACGACGCAACAAGTCAGGGCATTCACAATTTCGTCCTGGTCCTGGACACGTTCGGCGGTAACGGCCAGAACATGGACAACATCATCACAGCTATCTCGAAATATAGAGGCGCCGGCAACAATTTCACGGCCCTAATAGCACCATTCGGCGCGCACGCGTTCAGCGCGGGAGCATACATCGCAGAAGCATCAACAAACATAACCATCGTTCCGGGCACGACAATCGGCTCAGCAACTCCCATCGTTTACGGCATTCCCGTCGGCGAAGAGAACACGACTCTCACGAAGGACATCAATGGCTTCACCGCATTCATGGTCTCCATTACGCCGAGCTACAGGAACAGCAACGGCACAGCTCTCATGGTCACCAAAGGACGCTCATTCTCGTGCCAAGCCATCAATAATTGTGAGGCCCTGAGCAACCATGTCGTTGACAAAGTGATCAACGTCGCGTCCACAAACGAAGCACTTCTCGCCATCTGTGGCTCGCAGTGCGGGGACATCCATACTCCCGGGATTAGATCTTCCGTCTTATCGATCCTAAGTGACCCGAACCTTGACGGGATATTATTCCTCCTTGGAACATTCGCCATCCTCGCCGACGTCTACCACCCAACAATTGTAATATCGGTTGTAGGGGCAGCAGCCATAGCCTTAGCGCTTGTCGGTCTCGGAGTATTCGGAGCCTCTATTGTCTCAATAATCCTGATGTTGATAGGGGCCCTCTTCATCTTCTTCGAACTCAAGACACATCATGGGATCAGCGCAACAATCGGCGTTGTAATCTTCATCGTAGGCTTCATTCTAGTTTTCAGTCTCCCGGCGCCTGCACCGGGTCCCAATCAACCGACGGGGACGCTTCCGAATCCTGTTATTGGGATATTGACATACATCATTCTAGGACTTGTAGGCGGAGGCGTCGTTTTTGGAAGCGTCTACCTCTACAAGATACGCGAAGCGACCATGCGACAGCCTCTGAGCATTAATCCCAAGGCTATAATAGGAAAGGAAGGATATTTGACATCTGATGTGAAAGCGGGCGAGTACGGCACGGCAACAATCAGCTCCGAAGACTACACCGTAACCTCCTCGGAAAGTCTGTCAAAAGGAACAAAGGTCAGGGTCAAAGATGTCCAAGGATTGAAGCTGGTCGTAGAGCGAAGGGAGGCATAGAGACGTGTTCGATTCCCTCGTCCTTCAACTAGAAACATCCACCATCGTCGGAATACTCGGAATAGTTCTCCTCATCATAATAGTTCTAGGGATTTTCGCCTCCTCCGTCAAGATCATACGAGAATACGAACGCGTCGTCCAGTTCCAATTCGGCAGACTGAAGGGCTCAAAAGGACCAGGAATCGTTCTCATCTTCCCGGTTATCAACAGGCTCGTCAAAGTAGACTTGAGAGAAAGATACCTGGAGGTCCCTCACCAGACCGCGATCACGAAAGACAACGCCCCCGTAGACATCGACTTCCTCATCTACTACAAGGTCGTTGACGCTTCAGCGAGCATTGTCCAAGTGCAGAACTTTACCGGCGCCTCAGTCGGACTAGCTACCACAACCCTCAGAGCCGTTGTCGGTGACATACCTCTCGACGAGCTCTTGTCCAAGAGAGAGCAGATCAACTCGATCCTGCGAACAAGGCTCGACGAAGTGACAGAACGATGGGGAATTAAAGTGACCAACGTTGAGATACGAGAAATCAGACCGCCCAAAGACGTTCAAGACGCAATGGTCAAACAGATGACCGCCGAGAGAAGCAGGCGAGCGCTAGTCACCGAATCCGACGGTATCAGAGAGTCCTCCGTACTCAAAGCCGAAGGAGCGAAGAACGCAGCCATACTCCAGGCGGAAGGACAAAAGCAATCCGCAATCCTCGTTGCAGAAGGAAACAAACAGTCCCAGGTTCTTGTGGCGGACGGCTACGCGCAAGCGCTGGCCCTCATCTTCTCAGCAGCCAAGAACATAGACGCAAAAACTATGGCTCTCCAATACCTAGACGCTTTGAAGGAAATCGGAAAGTCTCCATCGACCAAGTACATATTTCCGATGGAGTTCACGAGCCTTGTGTCACGGTTGAAAGGATTTGTCGAAGAGTCCACCGAGGGGAAGGCTCTTCCCGAGGAAGACCCGTCGCCTCGTTAACGATGGGAAGGTCAGGCCACGCGTCGAAACGGCCTCGAACCAGCTCGTGCAAGTTTCATAAAGACATCTAACGCTCGTTCCCGTATGACCGACAACACCGAAACGCCTCAGAGACGCTTTCGAATTGGAGGTTGGAAATTCATCGTTGCCGTCATTCTGATTCTCGCCTATTCAGCATCGGCCGCATACGGAATAATGAGCGACACCTCCATCCGCGGACTCACTGTTAAGATGTTCAACATCTCAAGATCTTGCACCACGGACTTGTCGACTTCACTGAAGACACTGAACTTCAACATTCGAGGCTCGATCTGGAGCACGTCGTCACTCCAGACCAGTCTAAGTCACATTAGTTTCACTCTGTCGGTCGATGGTTTGGGTCTCGGGACGACTACTCAGAGCGATGGTTCGTTCGGACCCGGTCAAGGCATAACCTTCAGCCTCCCATTCACACATCCAACCCTTAATCCAGCCGCCAACCAACCGGTTCTTCCTCCGTCATCGAAGCTTGTCCTGGCGGTCAGCGCCACCGTTGTAGCGGGGCTGTACGGCGCGGTTGAGGCGGCTTCCGACAGCACAGTTCAGAACTTCAGCAGCAGCTCATGCTGATACCTCCAAATCTCAACCTTTCTCTGAATCTACCGGTATCTTTCTCCAGCTTTATGGGAGCCTGCCAAGCTCGCATTTTCTGGAATGGGCGCTCGATCCTCTAGTAGGTGCGTCCTAAACGCCTGTTTTTTCGATGATTAGCGCATGTTTCTGAATCATACGGAACCCTTTTCTTCTCATCGTATCAGCAAATAACTATGCCGAAAACGTCAGGAATACCAAAGTCCATCCTCGCGGACATAAACAAGTTGAAGACAAAACTAGCAGCGCTCGAAAAGAACCATACATCGCTGATCAAGGACTTCAAGAGCACGATGAGTACCATAAAGTCGCATTCAGAGATGCTCAAGAAACAGCAAAGCACGATAGCTCAGCAAGAGTCAACAATCTCCCAGCTTGGCAAGAAAGGCGCCAAGAAAGAGAAACGGAAACCCAGCGAGTACAACCTCTTCCTGAAAGGGAAGATGACGCAAGGAATGAGCATGGTCGACGCTGTCAAAGCATGGAAAGAAAGAGACAGCTCGACATCATCCATGAGCTCTTCAATGCGACAAGACTACCAATCACCAACCCAACAGTACTGACTATTCACACCGCAATCAGGTCTGATGCGAGGATGCATCAGCTAGTGCTATCGACTAAACCCATTTTTTTGGAATCGGGATTCATCGGAGACCTCCGCGACATCGCAACTTCTATCGTCTCTTAACTTGAGGCATACTAAGAGCAATAGAAAAAAATGGGGAGGCAGGAGTCGATCGATATGGCGACTCATGCCACGAGTTTTACGGCCTCTTCTCTGGGAACTGCGACCAGCGTTTCGGTGTTGAGATAGTCTCCCCATCTCATCAAGGCTTTCAGCGCGGCTCTCTCACTAGGGGCTTCAAGGGTGACTATAGCGTCGTATCTCCCGATCGTCCAGTAGGCGCTAACTACTTTGCCGCCTTCTTTTCTCAACAGGTCCCACAGTTTGTCAGCCTCCCGGATCATTTCTGGAGTTGGTTTCTGCTTCCACTTCGCTAAACTGACGAAAATCGTAATCTATCACCTCCCGGTCTTGATTGAACTTGCTAACTGACCTCGTCGTAGTGAAATCATAGATAACGGTAGACGACAAGTGCAGGATTAGAATATTTGAAACCTTTCACGACTCGCAATTTCGGGTGGTGGAGGTTCCAGTGAATACTAGGGCGTGACTAAGTCTTTGCTGGGCGAATATGACAACTGGATTCGTTCGGCGGAGTGTGAGTGTTAAGTCTTCTGACACTTCAACTTGTCCAGCCACGATACTTGGCGCTTATGCGAGACGTTCATGCTCCACGTATCTTGGAACGCGGCAAGAATCGGGCTCAGGTCTTAGAGATGGCACATCCTTCCAGGGTGAAAAGTAAGATTGCCGGAGGCATTCCACACATGCCCTTCCAGGAATTTACGGCCACGAGCTTGGAACAGTTGCTCGCCGAACTGAAGAAAGCCAAGATTCCAGATGCCCGAGTCGAAGTGTCCACTTCAGAGGATGGTCGTCACTACGCGTGTTCAAAACCGCTCGTGAACGTGTTAGTGTATACGTCCCATAGTTTGGGAGAAGAACAGGAATACAAAGATCTGATAGCACTATACCAGTACTGCCCAGATTGCAAAAACGCAGTACGAGTCCTCTAGGGATCTCTACTCTTGCAATCCTTTCAGCCAACATCAAACATTCATCATGAATGGCTGTAAATCTTGATTTGTTTTGGAACAGCAGAGAAAGATCTCAAAGTAAAACTTTGAAAAGGGCCGCGTGCAACCCCCCTCCTCTGGGTCCCTAACACCACATGGAAAGGGCGGAACCAGATAAGAGAGGCGTGCTGGTCCTCGAGGATGGCTCTGTCTTTCAAGGTGTAGGTTTCGGTGCCGAGACCGAGATTTCTGGCGAGGTTGTTTTCAATACCTCGATGATGGGTTACCCCGAGCTACTCACAGACCCGTCCTATCAAGAACAGATTGTAGTAATGACCTATCCAATTCTCGGATCATACGGAGTACCCCCGAGCACTATTCGCAACGGTGGTGGAGTTCCGCTTCACTTCGAATCTGATTCTGTAAAGGTCAAAGGCTTCGCTGTCCATTCTCTCTCCCGACCTAGCCACTGGTCTAATCATACAGCGCTGGACGAATGGCTTACCGAACAAGGAGTGCCCGGGATATCGGGCGTTGACACAAGGGTCCTGACGCAGCGACTGCGAAACAAGGGAACAATGCTAGGCGTTCTGAGAGTCTCCAGTTCGACTATTGATCCGCGGGTCGTTGCCACCGGGGTCTCCCAGCTGCGGGACCCGAACAATGACGACCTTGTGCATCGAGTAAGCCCGAAGGAGCCCATCTACTATGATGGAGAGGAGGAATCGACCATCGTAATCGTGGATTGTGGTGTCAAGTATGGGATTCTGCGAAGTCTCCTCGCAAAGGGGGCGAGAATTGTCCGTGTCCCTTACGACTTTCCATCAGACAAAATCCTCGCATTGAATCCGCGAGGGATTGTCATCAGCAATGGACCCGGAGACCCCAAAATTGACGTCAAAACCATAGAAACCGCAAAAAATTTGATGGAAACTGACCTCCCCATAATGGGAATATGTCTAGGCGCTCAGATCCTAGGTCTGGCTGCCGCGGCGGAGACCTACAAGCTCAAGTTCGGCCATAGAGCGGTCAATCACCCATGCATGGATCTTGAAACCGGTAGGTGTTTCATTACAACTCAAAACCATGGCTTCACGATCGATCGGAACTCATTAGAGAATACAGATTTCTTGGCGAATTTTGTCAACGTTAACGACAAAACAGTGGAGGGTATCAAGCACAGGAAGAAACCGTTCCTGGGTATTCAGTGGCACCCCGAAAGCTCGCCGGGACCATACGATACTAGATTTCTCTTCGACAGATTCATTGAAGAGGCTTTGAAAGCTTGAAAATAGACGGCATCAAGGGCGTCGTTATTGTGGGAAGTGGTGCTATCAAGATTGGAGAGGCTGGCGAGTTTGACTACTCAACCTCTCAAGCGATCAAGGCGCTTAGAGAAGAGGGGATCAGAACGATTGTTGTCAATCCAAATATTGCGACCATTCACACGGACGAAAAATTCGCAGATAAGGTCTACTCGGTTCCGATAAGGATGGACTTTCTCGAAGAAATCATCGCCAAGGAACAACCAGATGGCATTCTTCTAGGCTTTGGGGGACAGACAGCCCTCAACTGCGGCGTTGAGCTTGCGGAACGCGGCATTCTCTCGAAATACAAGGTAAAGGTTCTCGGCACTGGAATCGAGAGCATAGAGATCGCCGACAACCGTGAATTGTTCAAGAAAACCATGATCGAACATGGAATCCCCGTTCCGAAAAGTCGGAAAGCAGTCGACCTAGAATCGGCACTTGAGGCTGCGCGCGAGATTGGCTTCCCGGTAATGGTTAGGGTTGCCTACACTTTGGGGGGGCAGGGGTCGGGAGTAGCGTTCGATGAGTCTACGCTCGGGGAAATTGCTCTCCGAGGACTGGCCTATAGCAGGATCAAACAAGTTCTGATTGAGGAATACCTCGAGAAGTGGAAAGAGGTCGAGTACGAGGTAATGAGGGATCGTGATGATAATTGTATCATCATCTGTAACATGGAAAACCTGGATCCGATGGGGATTCATACTGGCGACAGCATCGTCGTCGCTCCCTCCCAGACACTCACGAACCGCGAATACAACCAGCTAAGAGAGACAGCTCAGAAGGTCATACGGACTCTCGGCATAGTCGGAGAGTGCAACATCCAATTCGCGCTCGACCCGAAGAGCGAGGAATTCAGAGTGATCGAAGTCAATTCGAGACTTTCAAGAAGTTCCGCGCTAGCGTCCAAAGCCACCGGCTACCCTATAGCGTACATAGCCGCAAAACTATCCTTGGGCTACGTTCTCCCGGAACTCTCGAACAAGATAACTGGGGTGACTTCGGCGTGTTTCGAACCCGCATTGGACTACGTTGTGGTTAAGGCTCCACGTTGGGACTTCCAAAAGTTCCGCAAAGTCAGCAAGGGAATCGGGACCCAGATGAAATCCGTAGGCGAAGTCATGGCGATCGGCAGATGCTTCGAAGAAGCACTGCAAAAGGCGATCAGAATGCTCGACATCGGAAGGGAGCTGACTGATAGCGGGATCGGGGGACGAAGTGTCGATAGGATCCGGAAAGAGCTCCGAGAGCCTACTGATGAGAGAATCTTCTATGTGACGAGGGCTCTGAAGTCCGGGATCAGCATCGAGGAGATAACAGGGTTGACCGGGATCGACAGCTGGTTTCTGGACAAGATCAAGAATATCGTCGACTTGGAAAGACGGATCCTGAAGGAGAGGATCAATCCCGAGATCATCAGGAAAGCAAAGGAATTCGGCTTCTCCGACAAGAAGCTGGGAAAGCTTCTAGGAAAGAGAGAGTTTCAGATCCGCGACTACAGAAAAGCTCACGGTATTCTGCCAGTCACGAAACAGATAGACACGATGGCTGCCGAGTGGCCCGCGGCGACAAACTACCTTTATCTAACATACGGCGGTGAAGCGGACGACTTCGAGTACGTCCCTGGAGACAGGGTGGTCGTCTTGGGCTCTGGCTGCTACAGAATCGGGTCTAGCGTCGAGTTCGACTGGTGCTGTGTGAACATGGCTACAGCCCTGAAGAAGAGAGTGTCAGAGGTTATTATGGTAAATTGCAATCCCGAGACGGTATCAACCGATTTCGACATATTGGACAAGCTCTACTTCGACGAGCTGACCCTTGAACGGGTCTCGGACATATTGGACAAGGAACGGCCCCGTGGAGTAGTTGTAAGCGTCGGCGGACAAACCGCAAACAATCTCGTTAAGGGACTGTCCGATTTCGCGACTATCTTGGGGACTACTCCGGACAGCATTGACGCAGCCGAGGACCGCGCGAGATTCGGCCAGCTACTTGACAAGCTGAAGATCGAGCAACCGAAATGGAACAAGCTCACGTCCCTTGAGGACGCCAGACGATTCTCCAAACAGATAGGCTATCCTGTCCTCATTCGTCCATCCTATGTTCTCTCAGGCTCAGCGATGAACGTCGCCTTCAACGAGGCACAGCTCACCGGCTACATTCGAGAAGCGGCACGTGTCTCTCGCAAGAACCCGGTTGTCATCTCAAAGTTCCTGACAGGCGCAAGAGAGGTGGAGGTAGACGGAGTCTGCGACGGGTCGCGCGTCTTCATCGGCGCAGTCATCGAACACGTAGAAAACGCCGGGGTCCACTCTGGGGATGCCACGATGACTATACCAACTCTCTCAATAACCGAAGCTGTGAGAAAGAAACTTCTATTCTACTCGGGAAGGATCGCTAGAAGTCTCAATATCCAGGGACCGTTCAACATCCAATTCCTCGTCAAGAACGGACAAGCCATGGTAATCGAGTGCAACCTTCGAGCGTCTCGAAGCATGCCATTCGTATCCAAAACAATCGGAACAAACTTAATGGATCTGGCCGCGGAAGCCATAACCGATGGGATCATAAAGCCAGGCGAAGGAATCCCACGAAGAGTTGGAGTGAAAGCACCTCAATTCTCCTTCACAAGATTGGACAAAGCCGACCCGGTCACGGGAGTCGAGATGGTGTCAACTGGAGAAGTTGCCTGCTTCGGTGAATCTTTCCAGGACGCGTTCATTAACGCGTTGATCGCTAGCAACTTCTACATTCCAAAGAAAGACGACGCTATCCTCATTTCGATGGGTGAGACGAGGAAGGGAATACTCCCGTATGCTAGAATGCTGGCGCGAGCAGGTTACCGGATATTCGCAACACAACACACAGCGGAGGAGTTTTCGAAAAATGGGATCGAATGCAAGATTCTATACAAGGTCAGCGAGAAGAAGAAACCGAACATCATGGACTATCTCCAAAACGGAGAGATTCGGCTAGTAATCAATATTCCAAGCCATGAAGGAGATCCCGCGTCTCATAGGATATTGAAAGATGAATATCTCATTAGAAGAAAGGCGGCCGAATTTGGGATTCCGATCGTGACCAATCTCGAACTTGCTAGAGCACTTACCAGAGCTCTTGTCCTACACAATGCCGGGCTACAGTCGAAGACCCAACCCAAGAGAGAGGCTCTTGTAACTTCTCGTATCCCTACAACCGTATTGCGCGTGCCCGTTGCCGGCTCATCCGCCCGAACCGAGCCTTTCCCCGTCTCCGTTCCTCAGGCCAACTAGGAGAGGGGTTTTAGCATGGCAATCCAAGCTGTCATTCCGTTGCGAGTGTACGAGGATATGGAAGCCGCCCAGCGATTCCTCGTTGATGTCTTCGGGTTCAAGCGAGGACGACTAGACCGAGATCCCAGCGGTCGGCCGGTGCATGCCGAGGTATCGATCGGCGACTCGGTAATCTGGATACACCGCGTCGACCCTGAACACGGCCTGGTCTCTGCCCGATCCCTTCCAGCGCAACCAGGCGGTCTCGTTGTCTTCGTCAAGGATGTAGACGCGCACTATCATCACGCAAGAATTGCAGGAGCTACCATCGATTCTCCACCCACAGACCAATCGTACGGCCAGCGGGAGTATTCAGCCCGGGACCCGGAGGGGAACCTCTGGTACTCCGCTACCAGTCTACACTGAGATGGTCTCTCTTCGCGGTTCAATGACTCCAAGGGCAAATTGATAAGGGACTGGACGTGCCCGAGTCGTCGCTGACGGTCTAATGTTCACGTGCACGAAATGTGACAAGCGGGAGTTCCAGCTAACTCAACTCTCAGAAATGAGGCTACTCGCAGAATGTCCATCGTGCGGCGCCTCGTTCATCATGGACACGGTGACAGAGAAGAGGCCCAGAGTGGAAGCTTCAGACCCGAATCAGCATATTATCTGGGACTGGAAAGCCGAGAAGTGGATTCCCGCTAAAAGATAGGCTAAGACCGCTGGTCTATTGGCACATACGGAACCTGAGTGGGTCCCACGTATTCTGTGAGCGGCCGGATGAGTCTATTGTCGGCGTATTGTTCGTAGATATGCGCGATCCAACCAGAGACCCGGTTGCAGGCAAACACGGCTGGCATCAAATCCTTGGGTACCCCAAGCGAGTTTAGGACAACGGCCGCCCAGAATTCGATGTTAGGCCACAGCTTCCTTTTCTCCATAACGACCGCTTCGACCTCTTCAGCCAGATCGAACCACTTTCTGTTTCCACGTTCCCCAGCCAATTCTTCCGCGGTCCTCTTCAAGATCCTGGCTCTCGGATCATAGGTTCGATAGATTCTGTGACCGAACCCCATTATCTTCCTGCCGGCGGCTAGCTCACCGTCTATCCATCCCCCCACCTTTTCTTTCGTCCCGATTTCCTCGAGCATCTCCATTACACGCTGGTTTGAACCACCGTGGAGAGGACCAGCTAGAGTCGCGATGGCGCTCGTGACTGCTCCTCCCAGGTCGGCGAGAGTAGAGGTCGCCACGACAGCGGCAAACGTGGAGGCGTTCATTTCGTGGTCAGCGTACAGGATGGAGAGAGTATCGAAGGCTGCTTTTGATGCTTCATCTGGCTTTTTTCCCCACAACCCATAGAGAAAGTTCGCCGCGTGTCCTAGCTTCGGGTCCGGCTTGATTGGGGTCCTGTCTTTTCTTATCCGTTCGAAGCTGGCTACAATTGTGGGAAGTGCAGCGGTGAGTTGCAAGGACTTCCGCCGATTAAACTGCTCGAACGTTTCCCCTTTTTTCCTCGGGAATAGTGCCATGTATGAGACTGCGGTTCGAGCGACCTCCATAGGAATCGCACCTTTCGGGATCCCCCGCAGAAGTTTCAGGACTTCCGCTGGAAGAGGACGATGAGTGGTGAGTTCGTTCTTGAACTCTGATAACTGGTCCTTGCTTGGGAGTTTTCCGTTCCAGAGTAGGCATGTGACCTCTTCGAAATTCGATTTGGCTGCGAGTTCGTTAATGTCAATCCCTCTATACCGGAGGATTCCTTGCTGTCCATCGATGAATGTAATAGCGCTCTTTGCAATAACAACTCCTTCCAGGCCCCTCTCGATCTCACTTGTTGCAGCCATCGCCATGAACCGTATGATTGGTATTGCTGGTAGCACGGATTCTAGTCCTAGTTAAGGAATATCAGGATACAAACATGGATTCAAAGAATAGAACCGGTTCCGGATGATCGGGAAAGCCTTTTTCAACGCCTCAACCGCTGGCTCCCGACTGAGAGACTAGTTCATGACGACGAAAGTGCACAAGATCGCGCTTCTATCTGGGGATGGAATAGGGCCTGAAGTCGTTGACGCGACGCTCATGGTCTTGGACGCGGTCCAAGAGACGGGGCTAGTACATTTGGAGTATCTGAAGGGCGAGGCCGGATTTGACGCTATCAAGAAGTACGGCACGAATTTGCCGGACAAGACCATTGAGATGATGAAGAGAACTTCTGCATGCCTCAAGGGTCCCATGACGACGCCGGAGGAGCCTGGAACACCTCGGAGTGCCGCGGTTACGATGCGCGCGATCTTCAACCTCTATGCGAACGTCCGCCCTGCCCGCACCCTTCCTAATGTCGCGGCGCTAAAACCCGGAATTGATATGATAGTCGTAAGGGAGAACACTGAAGGGCTGTATTCTGGGAAGGAGTTCGAAGTCACTCCAGGGGTCGCTGTGGCGATGAAGATTATCACTCGAAAGGCCTCGGAGAGGATTGCAAAGTTCGCTCTTGAACTGGCTATGAAAAGGAGAAAGAAGCTGGCATTCGTACACAAGGCGAACATACTGAAGATCACCGACGGCCTGTTCAAACAATCCGTCCTCGACATCGCTAGGGACTATCCGGAGGTCGAGCTGGAGGACCTCCATATCGATGCTGCGGCGATGCAGTTGATCAGACGACCCGAGAGCTTCGATGTAATAGTGACCATGAATCTTTACGGAGACATTCTCTCCGACGAAGCCGCAGCCACAGTAGGAGGCTTAGGGGTCGCCGCAGGTGCAAACATCGGTGAGAACTATGGCATGTTCGAACCTATTGGTGGGTCTGCTCCGAAATACACCGGCCAGAACAAAGTCAACCCGGTAGCGATGATCGAGGCGGCGAAAATGATGCTTGACTACTTGGGTGAGAGCAAGGCCGCGAACCTGGTTGAGAAGGCCACGACGGCTGTCCTCAAGGAAGGGAAGGTTTTGACCTACGATCTCGGCGGAAACGCGCGAACAAGTGACATGGGTAAAGCGATAGCCGAGAAAGTCGTGTCGTTGAAGTAGGAGTTACATTCGTTCAGCAAGTTCCAGGCCTAAAAGCCCTGCAACAGTTTTCAAGACTGTTCTGACGGCTAGTACGAGTGCTACTCTTTGCCATTTGAGTTCATTATTGCTGACATGGGAGATGTCGGATTTTTCATAGAACTCGTGAAATCTCTGGGCGAGTAGGTTGGCGTAGAGGCATAGCTGTGTTGGGTTGAGGTGGTCAGCTGCCTTTGAGAAGGTTTCTGGGAACTTCGACAATTCGAGGACAAGTTCTTGTTCGGTAGGGTCCTTCAATAGGCTGAGCGTCTTTGGTTGTTCTAGTCTTCCTAGTTTCCTGAGAATCCCGGAGCTTCTTGTGTAGGCGTAGTTGATGAAGGCTGCACTGTTCGCTTCGAAGTTCAGGACCTTGTCCCAGACAAAGTTCGTGGATTTGACAGCCTCGACGCAGAGGATCGCGTACCTAACCGCTGAAATGCCGATTCTCTCCGCTATTCGTAGCCTAGTCTCGTCCGGGAGGCTAGGCGATCGTCGATCGACCTCTGATCTAGCGCGAGCGAGGGTCTCGTCTAGTACTTGGTCGAAGGTGACGTATCGGCCACGTCGGGCCGACATTCGTTGCCCTTCAAGCTGGAGGTGCCCGATGGGAAAGTAGATGAATTTCTCAGCCTCCTTCCGGTGCCCAGTAATCCAGAACGCAACTTTGACTTGGAACTGTGCAAGAGACTGTTCAGTTCCGATCACATTGATGACTCTCTCAGCACCCTGGAACTTGTATAGCGTGTAAGCGATGTCTCGTGTTGGATAGAGAGAAGTCCCGTCAGATCGGAGGAGTGTGAGCGGGGGAAACTCGAACGTGGACGTTACGCCGAGTGTCTCGCGTAATCCGAACTTTTCAACTGCCTTGTCCACGTCTAGCTCCAAAGCCCCTCCCCTGCTGAATGTGAAGCCTGATTCCTTCAGTTGGCCTGTGAGTTCGGCTACTTTTCCCGACCAGAGCAGGTCACTTTCCCAGTCCCATTGGTCGAACCTTATGCGAGCCCTGCGCAGAGTCTCTTCAAACCCAGTCAGAATTATCCGGGTAACATGCCTCATCAAAGCTGATGTGTCGGGCTCCTTTTTCTCGTACTTCCTAATGAGTTCCCCAATCGCCTTATCCGGGTCAGGGTCTCGGGAGATTAGCTTGCTAAGTCGGTCGAATTCTTCGGGGTACTTGCTTTGAAGGTCTGCAGCTATGCCTACCCATTCATCTAGGGATTTGGTTGTATCACTGATGTCCTCGTCTGACCCCTTGGTTTTCCTGAGTAACGCAAGTCGTTTCTTCAGTTCTTCAATCTCGACAAGTGTTGCGGTGACGGAGTAGATTTTTCCGATGAAGTGATCTGGCTTCCCTTCCTGGATTGGCTCGCCGATTAGTCTGTAGCCGTAGGCCATGATGGCGACCTGTCTGCCCGTGTCATCAATGTAGAAGTGTGTCCGAACGCTGTGCCCTCTCGCCGTTAGGAGTCGCGCAAGGGCGTCGCCGAATATGGCGCCCTTAGCTGTGCCAATGTGGATTGGTCTCGCGGGGTTTGCGCTGGTATGCTCAACAACAGTCGTTTCTGGAGCATTTGTTTTGAGGAGTCCGTACTCTGATCCTTCACGTTGAATGGATTTGAGAGTGAGTTCTGTGAGCCTTGTCAGGTTCGCACGGAAGTTTACGTATCCAGGTTCGGTAGCCTCAATTGTTTCGATAAGATCGAGCTTTGCATGTGTCCTGGCGGCTTCTGCCACGCTGCTGGCTAGTTCCATTGGTTTCTTCTTCTGGATTCTCGCCAGTTCGAAGCTCAGTGAGCTGGCTAACTGGCCGAATGTTGGGTTCGGTGGATCCTCGAGGGTCGAGACGATATCGAGATCCGGAAAATTCCGTTCCGCAGTTTTCTGGAGCGATAAGTATCCTGTTCTTAGTGCGGTCTCGCACTCGCGCCTAAAAGCTCCGAAAGGATTGCGCAGCTCATGTTTCTCATGTCCGGTTTTATGCGCCAAGTGCGATATCCTTCGAGGCTCGCAAGATTCCGTCCAAGCTTCTTATTAGGCAATTCTCGAGCAGTCGAACTCGGAAACTTGATGGTCTTCCGTTTTCAGGTTGTTAGTCCATTCAATGTGCCTTTCGCCCATCTAGTGCCTAGCCCTTTCCATAGTCGAAGAGAACGACTAGGCATGAACGACGCGCTCGAGCTTTGCGATGAAATATCCCGCGGTCTTGTCCCTGTGAGGATAAAATCGTCGACAGTTTGTTTGGCCCCGGAGGCCCGGTGAGCCCTTTCCTTCTAATATTGGGCGAGTTTCGAAGTCAGTGTTCGCGGATAGAAATCTTGACACTACAAGTTCGTTCTCTTCAAGAGTCAAGCTGCACGTACAGTATAGGATGCGCCCTCCTGGCCGTGTGTACCTTGAAGACTCTTCAAGAATCCTAGATTGCAGAAGAGAGAATTTTTGGAGGAGCTTGGGAGAGAGATGCCATTTCATTCGAGGGTTTCGGTCAAGAATGCCTGTTCCGGTACAGGGTGGGTCGACAACGACGAGATCAAATTCTCCATCAAGGCCGAGATTTGATGCATCCTCAACTATGGATGACGCTATCTTTACGCCGAGTCTTTCCGTCTCGCTACTCCACGACACCATTCTATTCTTGGAATAGTCAACTGAGAGGATTCTTCCGCGATTCTTCATGAACTGGGCCAGCGTCGCTGTTTTACCGCCGGGGGCGGCGCAGAGATCCAAGACGGCTTCCCCGGGAACTGGGTCGGCGGCTTTGACAGCAAAGAAAGAGGCCAGGTCTTGCATCTGGAAGAGTCCAGTGTCGAAGTATTTCGCGAGGATCGAGGGTGATCCACTGAGTATACGAATGCCTGAATCGGCTTCTACTAGTTGATCCGAGTACTTTCTCAACTCTATCGGAAGGGCAACTCGTCCACGATTTCGTAGCGGATTAACCCTAACGTATCGAGGACGTAACGGCGGCGAGAGGATCTTGAGACCAACTTCTCTACCAAACTGATAGAAGCAGTACGTAACCCACCAGGATGGATTGTGGGTACGGAGGCCCACCCGCTCCGTCTCGGTGCCAACAACCGAAGTATCAGGAGCTTCGTCCGCTACAAGGTGGCCCAGTAACATTTCGAGCCTCTGACCTTCGAGTCCAGATGATATCCTCCTCAATGCGCGAACCAAATCAGCCTTGGCAGTAGTATCGTCCGTGAACAAGAGGTGCGCAGCGAGATAGAAGAGAGCAAGGCTCCGCCTCCCAAATTTCTCGCCTGGAAATATCGTCTGGATTTTTTTTTCCAGCATGTCAAGTCTCGAAAGCGTATCGATGACAAGTACAAGCGCCGAAGTTTTCTCGGGCCGGACTTGAGGATCAGCAGAAGCGATTCTCGAGACTGCGGACCTTTCACTCCTTCCCTGCAACACAAGAAGTAGAGCCTCTCGGGCCATGCGCAGTCTCTCCACAAGTTTCGAGTCGGGCATGTTTTGGATCCTTACGGGGAACCTTTTTACCGATAAGCCCTTCCCGGCTTGGCCTCCTCATGATGTCCAGTCTCGATCACTATTTCAAGGAGCCTCAACCTGAGACTCCGAAGCCTAGGGTTCTGACGAAGCAACCTCTGGGGTTCAAGCCTGAGACACCGAGAGAGATGGTTCAGTCATATTTTGTCGGGGCTGGATATGACGGTGAGAGAAGAGCAGTATATCTCAAACTCTATGATCCTCAAACCGAGAAGATACAATTCTGGTACGATAACACCGGCCACACGCCCTATTGCCTGTCGAAGGAAACACCAGAAAATCTCAGGAAAAACAAAGATCTGATGAGTCACCCGGGACTCCTGGGACTCGAACCAGCCAGACGATTCGATGCCTTAGAAGGCAAAGATGTTCCTGTAACTATTGTACTCGCGAGAGACCCTCTATCAATCGGCGGACGGCCAAGCGGATGCATCCGAGACATAATTACGGCTTGGGAAGCGGACATTCGGTACGTCGAGAACTACATCTACGACAGACATCTGGAGCCCGGAATGTCCTACAACATCCAACAAGGCGATCTGAAGCCAGGGACCTCAGCACCCCTTCCCGCTGTCAAGGAAGCGATCGAGGAAAAAGACGAAGAATACCGCAAACTAATGGAAAGATGGCTTCGCCTTCTCGAATACCCAGTTCCAAACTTCAGACGGGTAGCACTCGACATAGAGGTCTACTCCCCTATAGAAACAAGGGTTCCCGACCCCACAACTGCAGAGTACAAAGTCATCTGTGCCAGCCTCTGCGGGTCAGACGACACCAAAAGAGTGCTGCTCCTTAAGCAGACTGGCACAGAAGCCGTCGAACTTCCAGGGATAGAAGTTGAGGTGTACGATTCTGAACCGGAGCTCATTTCAGCAATATTTACCGCTCTAAACGATTACCCGTTCGTCCTAACTTTCAACGGGGACGACTTCGACCTCAGATACTTGTTCCATCGAGCGCTAAACCATCTTGGCTTCTACAGAGACCAAATCCCCATTGAGTTAGGGAGAGAATCCGCCACCGTCAAATACGGAGTACACCTAGATCTTTACAAATTCTTCTTCAATAGGTCCATCCAAGTCTACGCTTTCAGCAACAAATACAGAGAGGTAACGCTAGACGCCGTTTCCGAGGCTCTCCTTGAAACGGGCAAGCTCGATATTTCCGCATCAGTGTCGAGACTAAGTCCAACAGAACTCGCGGCATACTGCTACCAAGACGCTGAACTCGTCATGAATCTGACGAGTTTCGACGGAGAGGTCGTTATGAAACTGATCACCGCACTCTCGCGAATAAGTTTCCTCCCAATGGAGGACATGGCCCGCCAAGGCGTCTCAGGCTGGATCAGAAGCATGCTGTTCCGTGAGCACCGATCTCGGGGTTTCATCATTCCACGGTCCGAGGAGATCACTGCCAAGAAAGGATCGACTAGCACGACCGCCGTAATCAAGGGCAAGAAGTACAAGGGCGGGATGGTCGTCGATCCCGTTCCAGGAGTCCACTTTGATGTTGCCGTGCTCGACTTCGCATCGCTGTACCCATCCATAATCAAGACTTGGAACCTGGGCTACGAGACGATTCTTTGCGGGCATGCTGAATGTCGCTCTAACAAGATCCCTGACACAGATCACTGGGTCTGCAGACGCAAAAAAGCAATGGAAAGCCAACTAGTAGGATCTCTCCGGGACCTCAGAATACATTGGTACAAGCCCAGATCCAAAGACAAAGGACTCTCGCCAGAGAAGCTTACTTGGTACCAGGTTGTACAGAACGCCCTCAAAGTAGTATTGAACGCGAGCTACGGAGTCTTCGGCTCAGACAGGTTCTCGTTGTATTGTCCCCCCCTTGCAGAATCGACGGCGGCTGTTGGAAGATACGCGATAACAAACACAATTCAAGAGGCGAAACGACTAGGGATTGAGGTGTTCTACGGAGACACTGACTCACTCTTCCTTGGCACTCCCGCACGGGAGAAGCTCGACGAGCTAATCCGCTGGTCGAAAAAGGAGCTCGGGATGGAACTAGAGGTGGACAAGAATTACCGATACGTCGCTTTGAGTCTCAGAAAGAAAAACTATCTCGGAGTTCACCCTGACAACAAAGTCGACATCAAAGGGCTCACAGGTAAAAAGAGACACATTCCAGAATTTCTCAAGAACACCTTCAGCCAACTAGTGGAGATCTTGGGTCAGGTCGAAACGCCTACTGACTTCGACGCGGCGAGGGTCAAGATTAAGACCCTTGTCCAGGACTCGTATAGCAAGCTACGGAACAGGAAATACTCGCTCGATGACCTAGCGTTTAACATGATGATTGGAAAATCCGTCTCTAGCTATACCAAGACAACTCCGCAACACGTCAAAGCCGCGCAACAACTGAGCAACAAGGGAGGTGATGTAAGAGCAGGCGACCTGGTCAGTTTTGTAAAAGTGACAACGGGAAGGGGAGTGAAACCTGTCCAGCTCGCTAGCATTCAAGAGATTGATGTGGAAAAGTACAATGAATACATCCGATCGACCTTCGAGCAGGTCCTTGACTCAGTGGGCCTTGACTACGAAGAACTCACAGGCGCAAAGAAACTAACATCCTTCTTCTCCGGAGCCTAGCGAAGCCTTGCTTACGATAATCCCGGTGAAAGGAATCCCAGACATTGAGGCTGGCAACAATTTAGGCGAGATCATTGTCACCCGGCTGAAAGATCAGGGAGAGGAATTTCAACAAGGCGATATCACGGTCATCTCCCAGAAAGTTGTATCAAAGGCCGAGGGCCGCGTGGTTAACCTCTCCAAGGTAACCCCCTCACTTTTCGCATCTTACGTTGCCAAAGAAGCAGGTAAAGACCCTCGCCACGTCGAAGTTATCCTTCGAGAAACTCGAAAGATCATAAGAATGAAGGCCGGACATTTGATCACCGAAACAAGACACGGATTCATCTGCGCAAACGCTGGCGTTGACGCCTCAAACGTTGGAAAAGGAAAAGACACAATCACACTTCTACCGCTAAATCCTGACTTCTCCGCTGACCGCATCGCCAAGACAATCCGAAAACTCACCGGAAAAACGATAGCTGTCATCATAACCGACACATTTGGCCGAGCATGGAGAATGGGCCAGGTCAACTTCGCCATAGGAATCTCAGGAATGAAGCCAATCCACGATTACAAGGGAACCAAGGACATGTATCGACACACACTTCACGTGACCGAGATTGCGGTTGCAGACGAACTAGCATGCGCCGGAGAGCTAGTAATGAACAAAGCCGACAAAGTCCCAGTCGCTCTAATAAGAGGATACAAAATCAAACGGGGCAAAGGCACGAGCAGGGACCTTCTCAGACCCGAAGAAATGGATCTTTTCAGATAGAACCACGGTACGTCCCACCTGCCAAGTCTTAATGCCACCAAGAACTCGCTGAAGAGACGATCAAGATTTGACAATGGAGCCAATCAAGCCCCCTATGCCAGTCCGCGTACGAGACATCCAGAATTTCGCTCGACTAGCACTTGGCCTGACAGAAGGATCGCAAATGATTTGGAGCTTCAAACACGACTCAAGGAACATTCTGGCATTTTTTACCGCGTACATGTACTGGGACGGAGACATTCCAATTCTAGCCTACACCGAAGCGGATTTCGACGTGAGCAAACCGTTCCTCGCATACAAGAGTGATTCCCCTAAGGGAGAGGAATGGCAGTTCTCGGATGAAGCCGACGACACCCGGTTCAAGTACGCATCAGTAATTGACGTAAAAAACCTTCCGGATGCTTTTGTAAAGAGTATCGAAGGCGAATTTCCAGACGCCCCTGATCCTGTTATGACAGAGCTCCAAGACACGAAATCTTTGGCAAGAGTTCTACTCACTCTTTCGATGCGAGACGGCAATGTGTTCCCTCTGTGGCACTTCCGCAGAGGAGAGAGACACATATTGGGCAACTGCATACCATTCGAACACTATTACGATTCCGACGCCCTTCCAATCTTCTTCTACACGTCGACCGCAGCTCCACCATCAGGACCCTTTCTCAAATACCTGGCAGCAAAGCCACACGGTGAAAAGCTGGAATTCACGAACGCCGCCACTGATGCAAAATACTTCTACACAAAGATCATAGACGTCATGGACTTTCCACTCTTTCCAAAATAGACTCGGGCCAAAGACTTTTCAGCAATCGACACTCTCACGGCCCTAAGGATATCCTCTTGACAAGAGAAATTAGAGTCGCCATCGCCGGAATTGGAAATTGCGCATCAAGCCTAGTCCAAGGAATAGAATTCTACCGCACTTCCCTGAAGAGAGTCGGACTCATGAACGAGAAAATCGGTCCCTTCAAAGTATCAGACATCAAGTTCGTCGCCGCATTCGACATCGATGCGAGAAAAGTTGGGAAAGACCTCTCAGAAGCAATCTACGGAGAACCTAACAACACAAGAAAAATCGTTCAAGTGGGCCAGACACGAGTCAAAGTCCATATGGCCCAGCCGCTAGACGGAATATCTTCGATCGCGGGCGACAAGGTCCAGCGAAGCAACACGAACCCATCCAACATTAGCAAGGTTCTGGAAGATACGAAGACCCATGTGTTGGTCAACCTTACCCCAACAGGCGCATCTAAGGCCAGCGAAATGTATGCCCAAGCGGCATTGCAAGCAGGCAGCGATTTCATCAATGCTACGCCCGCCAAGATAGCCTCGAACCAGGCGTGGCAAGCCAAGTACAGGAAGAAGGGAGCCATCCTCGTCGGTGATGACATCATGGACCAGATCGGCTCAACAATCCTCCACAAGAATCTCTTATCCCTTCTAGTCGACAGGGGCACTCAGATTGGCGAAACATACCAACTCGACATTGGCGGCGGAACAGAGTCGCAGCTAGCCCTCGACAAGAAAAGGTACGAGATTAAACGAGGGATAAAGACCGCAGCCGTAGCTGCCGCGGTGCCCTACAAGTTCCCGATCGTGGCAGGGTCATCCGATTTCGTGGATTTCATGGAGAACCGTCGGACAAGCTACTTTTGGATCAAAGGCGAGTACTTCGCAGGGACAGACTTTACACTCGACATGCGAATCTCCCTCGAGGATGGGCCAGCGTGCGCGGGCATTCTGACTGACGTGATACGGATGGTAAGACTGGCAGCAGAAAAAGGTCAGACCGGAGCACTGAACGCGATCTCGTCCTACGGGTTCAAAGCACCTCCAAAACGCGTCCCTCTAGCAAACCTTAACGATGAGATAGGCTGGATCCCGAAGGGTCCAACGCCGAATTGAGGCAGAATAGCCATAAACAATTCAAAGACCGAATCCTCCAAGCCTCACGATCGAACAAGAGCAGAGTAGTTCTTGCCATCGATGTCCATAACGCCCGACCTCCGGAGCTCGTTGACCGAGCAGCCAAACTGGTCAAACAAACCCGCCAGTCGATATGTGCGGTAAAGCTTGGACGTCAGACAATTCTTAGTATTGGCCCCGAGAGGGCGTCTCGGCTCCTCAGGACAATACACGGCTACAAACTCGCGACGATAATAGACGACAAACTCAACGACATTGACGAGACGAACGTTGCGATAACACGAACCTATCTCAATTTTGGATTCAACGCGATAACTGTTAATCCATTCGCTGGATGGAGAGGAGGACTAGAGAGTACCTTCAAGTTCGCCCATGAAGGAGGGATGGGGCTCCTAGCTCTCGTGTACATGAGCCATCCAGGAGCCTCTGAGGGATACGGACAGAAAGTGATGAGTGGGAGATCCAAAAGGGCGAGACCAGAGTTCGAAATCTTCGCCGAGAAAGCAGTCGAATGGGATGCCGATGGCGCCGTAGTTGGCGCGACCCGCCCCAGCATTGTCAGAAGAGCTAAAGAAATACTTGCCGCGAACGTCCCGATATTCTCGCCTGGAGTTGGAACTCAAGGAGGAGAAATAGCCCGATCCCTAAAGGCAGGGACAGACTATTTCATAATCGGGAGATCAATCACGAAAGCACCGAACCCCGGAAAGGCAGCAGAGGAATTTGCGAGGGCGTCTGTCCAAGACGACTAGGTCTGACCCGGCTGCCACAATTCACGTCGCAGTAGATCCCGGACCGCCGCCCGTATAGCATCGCTCCTACTGTGATAGATTCCAGCCTTGACCAACTGGTCGACATCGTCTATGAGTTTCTCAGGAAGCTTAACGGTTACGAGCCTCAAAGCAACGCAGGGCTCACTGAACCATAAAGCGAATAAGGGTTTCCCCAGTTTTCCGATAACGTATTTATCCACCAAACCATAGGAACACTTTGACGGTTCATGGGCGGCGCCAAGAAGAAAAGCATGGCACAGATGGAAAGAACCCAGGATCAGACTGACAAGAAAGATGAACCTGGATCGAAAAAGGGAAAGGCGAAGACAGTTGTGGAAAAGAGGCCAAGAGGATTGCAGAGCCCAGACCTTTCTGACCCAAAGTTCCTAGCTGAAGTCCAGAAAATGGGTGCAATCACACCCTTCTCAATAGCGTCGCAGTTCAATCTCAGACTTAGCGTGGCCAAGGATCTTTTGGAGGACCTTGAGAAGAAAAGGCTCGTAAGGCTTGTCGGCGGGAACGCGCGGATCAGAATCTACCAGCCAGCAGCGGCCTAAACCTTCCTTATCGTAATAACAGTGCCCTCCTTCACCTGCCTAAACAGTTCAAGGCCAGCTGTTATTCTGCCTAGCAGATTAACCGGACCGTAGGGCCGAGTTGGACCATAGAAGACACAAACTGCATCGCCCTGCGGCCAATAGCCTATCGATCCAACTTCCATATTACTGCGGGGCTTCTCGCTTGGGGCCTTCACTGTGACTTGGAAGTAGATCTCTTCCCCGTACCTCACCGCCCTACCATTAACAGGAAGATTGCGCAGCAGAGCGTCAGATGTCCGAGGGGCGGCGAACCTGAAGAACTCCCCCTGAGCATCCCCTAGTCCTTCGATCGAAAACGCGACTTTGGGTCGCGATACCTCTGATGCAGATCCTTGGGACAAGACTGTCGGCCTCCACGTGAACCAAGTTATATAGCTCGCTCAGGGCGGACCGCCGACGAACGAGCCCACACATGAAACGAGTAATCATAATTGGAGCGGCGGGAAGGGATTTCCATAACTTCAACATGGTCTTCCGGAACTCGCCCGATCATGAAGTAGTCGCGTTCACAGCCGCCCAGATCCCCGGAATAGAGGGAAGAACCTATCCGCCAGAGCTTGCGGGACCGAGATACCCCAACGGAATCCCAATATTTGCAGAGAAAGAACTTGCTCGCCTTATCAAGGAATTGAAGGCCGACCTAGCAATATTGTCGTACAGTGACTTGTCCTACGGGGATGTGATGCACATCGCGTCTTCCGCACTCGCCGCAGGAGCGGACTTCGAGTTGCTTGGCCCAAGGAACACCATGCTTAGCTCGAGATTGCCAGTGGTTTCGGTTGGCGCAGTCCGGACCGGAGCTGGAAAGAGTACCGTCTCGAGAAAGATCTCGCTAACTCTTCGAGATGCGGGCAAGAAAGTTGTGGTAATTCGACATCCCATGCCCTATGGCGACCTCACCAGGGAGGGAGTGCAGAGATTCGCATCATTCGAAGATCTAGACAAAGCAGACTGCTCAATCGAGGAAAGAGAGGAGTACGAGCCGCATATTGAACACGGGTTCGTCGTGTACGCGGGCATAGACTACGAACAGATTCTGAGATCGGCTGAGAAGGAAGCTGACATAATACTCTGGGATGGAGGAAATAACGACATACCCTTCATCCAGCCAAACGTCCACTTCGCCGTCCTAGATCCACTACGCGCTGGCGACGAATTGACACACTATCCCAGCGAGGTCAACGTTCGGATCGCTAATGTCGGAATCATCAACAAGGTCAACGTCGCGGAACCGAAAAAAATACAGCTGGTAGAATCAAATCTGAAAGCATTGAACCCAACGGCCATTGTGATCAAGGCAGCTTCAGAAGTTACAGTAGACAAGCCTGAGCTGGTAAGAGGGAAACGAGTCCTTGTCATAGAGGATGGTCCAACCGTAACTCATGGCGACATGGCCTATGGAGTCGGATACATAGCTGCGAAATCCTTCCACGCTAAAGAAATCGTTGATCCCCGAATGTATGCCGTCGGAATTGTGAAAGATATCTTCAAGAAATACACTCATGTCACCGAGGTTCTGCCTACAGTCGGATACGGAAACCGGCAAGTACGCGACATGGAAGCGACCATCGCTAAGGTAGACTGTGATACCATCATAATCGCGACTCCTGCCGATATTAGGAGAATCATGAAGTTCCCCAAACCCACGGCTAGAGTGGGTTACGAGCTTAAGGAGCAGACCAGGCCGGGAATCAAGGACGTCCTCCGCACAAAAGGGATTATCTAGATTATCTAACAGCTAGGCGATCGTCTTCCGGAGCGTCTCGGCCACATAGTCGATCTCGGTCTCTCCAAGTCTCGGGTGAACGGGAAGAGAGAACACCTGTCTCGACGCCTTCTCAGTCTCAGGCAATCGCCCTCTCCGAGCAATATTCGAGTCCCGATAAAGCGGCGTAGAATGCACGGGTGAGGAATAGTATACTCCCGCTTCGATGTTCTTGTTCCACAACTTATCTACAATCTTGTTTCGTTTCGCCGCGTTCACACCTCTCAAGCGAACGGTGTACAGATACCAGCTGTGCCTCCGACCGTCAGGTTCCTTAGGCAAGAGTAGTTTGCCGGTCATGTTCAATTTCTCAGTAGTTAGCTCAGCATTCTTTCTTCTCTTTTCAAGGAAAGAAGGTAGCTTCTTCAGCTGCGCGTAGCCGATCGCTGCCGCGATCTCGGTCATGTGGTAATTGTGACCCGGTCTGACGGTCCAGTAGGGACGTTGTTCCCCATGAGAACGAACCATTCTCAGAGCCTGAGCATACCCATCATCGTTCGTCGTGACCATTCCTCCTTCTCCAGTCGTAATATTCTTGCCGGCGTAGAAACTGAAACAGGTCATGTCAGCAATAGAGCCGACTTTCTTTCCGTCAAGCTGGGCACCGTGAGCCTGGGCCGCGTCCTCAATTACAACAATGTCCTTCCCATGTGCCAGGCTGGTTACCCCAGAAATGTCGGAGGGGAGGCCATAGAGATCCGTTGGAATTATCGCCTTCGTCTTTCGTGAAACACACTCCTCGACACTTTCAGTCCTGAGACAATACGTGTCTTTGTCGATGTCAGCGAAAACTGGGGTCGCGCCGGTGAGCACGACAGCGTTGGCAGCCCCGACAAAGGTGAATGAGGGAAGAATTACTTCATCACCGGGACCAACATCCCCGGCCAGTAACGACGCGTGTAGCGCCGCTGTTCCGTTCACTACGGCTACGGCATGCTTTGCTCCGACGAACTTTGCGAAGCTTCTTTCAAACTCTAGAACCCGAGGCCCCATCCCGCTCTTGTCGGTCAGGATTCCACTGCGTAAGACTTCAACAGCTGCATCGATCTCTTCCTTTCCAAGAAATGGTTGGTTGATCCTGATCAATTCCCGCAATTGTTTAGCTTGGCTCCGGTTTTCAGCATCGTGCGGCCTGGTGCCTAAAAGAGTTGGCCCAAAATCAGGTCTCGGAGCAGGTTTGTCTCGATTAGAAATCGCAAAATGGAAAACGGTCGTGCAGGAACAGATGGTAACGTCAAAGCATTACGACCTTGATCTCAATCCAAGACTTGGTGGAGTCTGGAAACGGGCAAATCGTCAGAAATGAGTCGATAATACGGAATTAGCGCCTCATAACCCGTCTAGGTCATGTTTGCTTCCAGTTTCGGAGCCCTAGCGCTTGATAAATTTTATATTGCACGCGAAATCTCTCGCCCGACGAGACTTGGGGATAACAAGAAATTGTCAGCAGAACTAGCAGGTCAGCAGGTAATAATTCTTAGAGAAGGGACTTCGAGAAGCCGCGGCCAGGACGCGCTGAAAGCGAATATCATGGCCGCAAAAATAATCGCCGAATCTGTCCGATCCTCACTCGGGCCGAAAGGGATGGACAAGATGCTAGTAGATGGATTCGGAGATGTTACGATCACAAACGATGGAGCTACGATTCTCGACGAGATGGAAGTACAACACCCTGCCGCAAAAATGATGGTGGAAGTTGCAAAGACACAGGACGATGAAGTTGGGGATGGAACAACAACCTCTGTCGTTGTAGCAGGAGAACTGCTCAAGAAAGCCGAAGGACTGCTGGATCAGGGAATTCATCCAACGGTCATAGTTGACGGTTATAGGCAAGCTTCGAACCGAGCATTAGAAGTGCTCGACCAAATCGCCATCAAAATCGATCCGACTGACAAGGCGACCCTTAGAAGAGTAGCCGAGGTCTCTCTCGCGAGCAAAATCCTCGCGGAAGACAAGGAGGCAATGGCGGAGCTCGCGGTAAACGCGATCCTCCAAGTCGCTGAAAAAACAGCCGACGGATACAAAGTAGACATTGACGATGTAAAAGTGGAGAAGAAGCCAGGCGAGTCGTTGACCGACACGGCACTCATCAAAGGAATAGTTCTCGACAAGGAAATCGTTCACCCCGGCATGCCCAAGAGAGTGGAAGATGCAAAGATCGCCCTAGTAGACGCACCCCTAGAGGTGGAGAAGACAGAGTTTGACGCAAAGATCAACATTGAGAATCCAGAGCAAATGAAGGCATTTCTCGACGAGGAGGAAAAAATGCTCAAGGATATGACAGACAAGATCTCGAGCTCGGGAGCTAACGTTCTACTCTGCGAGAAAGGAATAGACGATGTCGCCCAACACTACCTCGCGAAGAAGGGGATACTAGCAGTCAGACGCGTAAAACAATCTGACATGGAGAAGCTCGTCAAAGCAACCGGAGGAAAAGTCGTCAGCAACGTTGACGATCTAAGTCCCGCAGATCTGGGATTCGCAAAATTAGTCGAAGAACGAAAAGTTGCAGACGATAAGATGACGTTCGTGGAAGGAAGCAAGAACCCCAAGGCTGTTACGATCCTCGTGCGTGGTGGAAGTGAGAGACTCGTTGATGAAGCCGAAAGAGCAATCCACGATGCACTATGCGTTGTGCGCGACGTCGTGATGGATCCACGAGTCGTTGGAGGTGGAGGGGCCCCTGAAGCCGAAGTTGCCAGGAGCCTCAGAGAGTACGCACAGAAACTTTCCGGAAAAGAACAGTTGGCAGTCATAGCCTTTGGCGAGGCCCTCGAAACGCTTCCGACTGCCCTGGCTGAAAATGCAGGTCTCGACCCGATCGACATCCTCGTCCAGCTCCGAGTTGCTCATGAGAAAGGACAGCTCTGGGCCGGGGTGGACGTGAACGAGTCCAAAGTCGCCGACCTCAAGGAACGAGGCATTCTTGAACCCCTTGGAGTAAAAGTCCAGGTGATAAAATCGGCGGCTGAGGCAGCGGGCATGATACTCAAAATCGACGATGTGATCGCTGCTGCAAAATCTAGCCCTGGTGGTCAGGGCGGTCCGAAGGGAAAGGACGAGGGTGACGACGAGGGAAGCAGCGATTACTAGAGAGCCCGACAGCATCGAGATCGGACCCCCAAAACTCACACGCTTCGAGAAAGCGAGAGTAGTAGGGGCTAGGGCCCTCCAAATATCAATGGGCGCCCCGGTTCTTCTCGACCTGAAACAGGATCGGCTGTCGCCGATTGATGTTGCTCTTCTAGAGCTGGAAGAAGGTGTTCTCCCCATCAGCATACGCCGAGCGCTGCCTGACGGGACAAGCCAGAACATTCCGTTGAAATGGCTTCTCCATCCTGTTGAGGAGAAGAAGCCCCGGTCAAAGAAGGAAGACGAGTAACCATCCAGCCATCTCCAGAACCGGCCCCCGTCACGGGAGTAAACGCCGAGGACGAGAAATTCTCATGGAGAGTCGCTCTCGTAGCAATGCTAATACTGTCTCTGGTTGCGGGCGTGGCCAACCTGTTAAACGCGAACCCTTTCGCGATCTCCTTCAACATCGCGTTCGTCTATTTACCGACGGCGGTTCTGATTATCGGCCCGTTCCTAGCGAAGGTTAGAAGAAAGACTGACAGTTCGACTAGTTGACGATCGGGTTATGAGGCAGTTTGATGCTCATGACATAAGCATCAGCGCCATCATGGTAATAGTGCGTCGCCACTCTGGCGGTCTCGAATCCCATGTTCTTGTATAGCCGTACCGCGTCCTCGTTGGCGGTCCTAACCTCCAAGAAACATTCCTCCGCACCGTGCAACTCCAAAGCCTTCATCGCTGCCAGAACGAGTTCTTTCCCGATTCCTTGCCGCCTGAAATCAGGCATCACAGCGACAGAGACGACATGTCCCTTTCGGACCATTCGGAACCTGCGAACATCCGAAAAGCCAAACTCGAGTCTACACATGATGTAGCCTGCCACGTTTCGTTCTTTTTCTGCGATAATGAACGCTTCGGGACAGCTCTTGTAAACTTCCATGAAAAAGTACGGACTGTAATTCTCGGGAAGACAGACCCTGTTGATCTCGATAACCGATGAGAGATCGTCCGGGCGGAACGGACGCAACAGGTACGGCGCTTCGAGCAACTCTCTACCTAAGATAATTGGGAATCTTGATGTATAATATCTTGTCGTCGAATTCGATAATTTCTATGAGTTTGACAACACGTTTAAATCGCTCAGAACGGAGCGAGCCGCGAAAGACAGGCGACTCTTGAGTGAGTGACGCGCCCCAAACGCCGACTCCTTTGCCGGGAACTCAAAATAGTTTCGGGTCTTATTCCGGGCCCTCGCTGGATTCTATCAAGACCATGGTCGCGACAGAGTTCAAAGTCAAAGACGCGTTCATAGATCCCTACGGCATTCCAACTGTCCAAGTCGTCCGCGAGCCAGCTAAAGAGAAGTTCAAGCTTTTACTCGAGCAGCTGAGTCAGCAAGGACTAATCGCTGCCATTAGGGGTTCGAGAGGATCAGAGGAAATTCTAACCATCAAAGTATTCCAGAAACCAAAGATGAAGCCGCCTCGGCGGACCATCAACCTCGCGCTCTTTGCGGCGACCATCATAACGGTATTTGTATCGGGCTACCTTCTCTGGCTGGGCCAGCTCCAGCAAGGTTTCATTCAGACAATAGAACCAAACTCAAACATCTACGTTGAGGCGGTTGCGTTTGTTGCGGGATTGCTGGCAATAATCGGCCTTCACGAATTCGGGCATAAAGCCGCTGCGATGCATCACAAGATGGATGCTACTCTACCATACTTTGTTCCTGGCTTTCCGCCGATTGGAACATTTGGCGCGGTCATCTCGCTAAGATCGCCTCCTGCAAACCGAGATCAACTCTTCGACTTAGGGCTGAGTGGCCCATTAGTTGGCTTCATTGTGACGGTAGCGGTAATTGTTTTGAGCGTGGTATTCGGTATCTATCTCTCTCCTTCTCAGCTCCCGCAAGCACAGCAATACGGCGTCCAAAGCGTAGATTGGAGTTCGTGGCCTTTCCAGCAACCCGCTCTCACTATTATCGTGGGCAGCCTAGCCACGTTTCTCCGGCCGGTAACAGGAGGTGTGATCCTTGTTAACTCACAACTTGCGTTTGCTGCTCAAATCGGAGCCCTGCTCACCTTCCTGAATCTGGTTCCTATGTGGCAACTCGACGGAGGTCACATTTCGCGATCGGTTTTCGGTGAAGGAGGACACCGCACAGCAACCGTAATCGGGCTGCTAGTGCTCATAGCAGGAAGATACTATCCATTCGCGTTTCTAGTCCTCGCTTTCATGATCTTCTCGCGCCGAGGATTCGCGGGAGTAGAACCTCTCGACGACATCAGCCCAGTCAGCAACTCGAGAAAAATGCTCTACGTCCTAGGTCTTGCCATGTTACTATTGACGTTCGCCTTCTCTCCGTTCTAGAAGATTCACGATGCGTCCTCCCATGAAAGAGGAGACCCTCCGAGTTCTCACCGAGACTCTCAAACTGAGTAAGGCTACGAACAGACTCGAACTGGTGGATATCGCATCGAGCGCCAAAGTCTCTGAATCATTCGCAAAGCGCACCTTAACGACAGCCCTTGACGAAGCTGACAACGCTTGGGTTTCTCTGAACCCTAGACTTCGAATCCAGCTTGCCCTCGATGTCGCTCGTTCTGGAAGGCTGAGAGACGCCGCCAATGTTCTCACCTGGCAAGAGTTCGAAAAGCTTACCGAAGAATGCCTCAAGGAAGCGGGGTTTGAAGCGAAGAGGAATGTAAGAGTCAAAGGCGAAGGGCGTGCCTGGCAGATCGATGTAGTTGGGTTACGAGGAGAATTGGTTCTCGCGATCGATTGTAAGCACTGGAACACCCCAGGACATCTCTCACGATTCAAAATGCCGGCGAGCCACCAACGGCATGCCATTTTGCATCTCCTTGCGACACTAACGAATAGGATGACTGACAGAAACACGGGACTGCAAGCGCTACCCGTCATCCTGACACTGCGCGAACCCCCTACTCAACTGTCTGCTGACGCAATACTCGTCTCGGCGGATAGATTTCCGAACTTCTTGAGCGCCGTAACCCCCTACGACGAAGATCTTCCATTCATCGCCTCGACCCCTGCTACCGTGGAAAACCCTATGAGTCAATCCAGCTAACAACGGTCAAGATACTCATGAACATCGTCGTCGTCGGAGCAGGCACAATGGGCTCAGGCATAGCCTACTCCTCCGCCGCATCTGGACACACCGTCACCGTGATCGAGCAAGACAAGAAGCTCCTCGACGAGGGAATGAAACGTGTCGACGACTATGTACAAAGGAACCTCAGCCGTGGGCACATCAACAAGGACCAAGCGTCTCAAATCCACGCCAAGGTGAAGGGGAGCGTAGACTTCGCGAAAGCGTGTAACAACGCAGACTTAGTCGTGGAGGCCGTCTTCGAAGATCCCCGAATCAAAGAAGAGGTATTCTCGACCCTCGACAAGGTCTGCCCAAAAAACACGATTCTAGCCTCGAACACATCGTCAATAAGCATCAGCAAGATTGCCTCTGCCACAAAAAGACCTGAAAGGGTCCTAGGACTGCACTTCTTCAACCCGGTACCTACAATGAAACTAGTCGAGCTGATCAAAGGCGAACGCACATCTCAAGACGCAGTCAGAGCGGCAACATCTTTTGTAGAAACCCTCGGCAAGACCGTGGTCCAATCAGCCGACAAAACAGGGTTCATAGTGAACCGGGCCCTTATGCCATTCATCAACGAAAGCGTTAAGCTTCTCGAAGAAAAAGTCGCAACTCGCGACGACATTGACAAGGCATTCCTGCTAGGAACAAATCATCCCATGGGGCCCTTACAACTTGCGGACTTCATTGGAATCGATGTCGTACTCTCCACTCTGAAGGTTCTAGAAACTGAATTCGGCGAAACCTTTTCGCCAACGCCTCTTCTGGAACAGATGGTCATAGAAGGAAAGCTGGGAAGGAAAACAAAGAGGGGCTTCTATGACTACTGAAGAACAGGCCCAAATCACCGATGGGGCGAAGCAACTCACCGACATGATTCTGAAAGGCGACCATGAAAATGCTGCCAGAGTTGCGGTAGAGATCGTGGCAAAAAGCGGTAGCGCCAACGACGTGGTGGACACCATATCGGACGCCATGAACATAGTCTCCGACCTTCACGAAATGGAGCGCTATTCTGGGGCCGAAGTGGAAAAATGTGAGAATGCAGCAGAAAAATCACTTGCGGCCATTAGACCGAAGATCAAGATCGACCAGAAGAAGACTAAGGGACGAGTCATGGTAGGCTCTCTCCTGGGCGATCCTCACAGTTTCGACAGAACCCTTCTTCTAACGATGCTCGAAATCGGAGGCTTCACAGCCATAGACGGAGGAACCGATCTTTCACCCGAACAGGTCGCTAGCAAGGTCAAACGCCACAAACCCGACATCCTAGCGGTGCCGCTGATAACCGAGATGGCGGCAAAGAAGCTGATTGACGCGAATACTCTGATAGAAGACACGGGCGGAAAGTTACGTGTGATCGCCTATGGCAGGGGCACGGGTGGTGTGGCTGGCCAGAAGTTCACGGCTGTAGAATCAGATTCGTTCGGCGCTTTCAGCAGGATCGCCGAGATTCTGATAGCAAAGGTCTAGCCTTCGCAATCCGTAATACCAGAGCCAGCCAAGCCGCTGGTTTCGACTATCATTAAGTTTCCATCGCTAGTTTTTATGATGCTCATCCCCGGAAAACGCGATACGGGACCGTAGTCTAGATCACGGGGAAGGAAGAGACTGCCCCGTGAGGATAACCAGGATAGGACATCGGGCTCCGGCACCGAGAAAGTGGAGAGACCCGAAGATCGTGGGTTCGAATCCCACCGGTCCCGCCTAGATATTCAACAAATTCAAGGTTTCTCAGTCAGAGGGTTCTTGCGGCTTGTTATCCAGAATGTCATCTATTTGTTCCAAGACACCCGAGTCAAGTTTTTGGTCGACATCGATGGCCTTCATGTTCTCAGTCACCTGTTCAGGTCGACTGGCACCCGTGATTACGGTGCTCACGTTGGGATTCTTCAGGCACCAAGCGATTGCAAGCTGAGCCGCGGTGCAACCAAGGTCGAGAGCAATTGCTTCAAGCTGCTTGGCCTTTTCGATGTTCTGAGCGGTAATGACGTTCTTCCGGAGCCACTCGTACCCTGAGAGTGTCGCACGAGAACCTGGGGGTATGCCTTTGGCGTACTTTCCGCTGAGGAGTCCCGAAGCAAGAGGGCTCCAAATCGTAGTGCCTAGGCCTATTTCTCGATACAGCGGCAGATACTCTTTCTCTACGCGTTCCCGGTGCAGCATATTGTACTGTGGCTGTTCCATCTGGGGAGGAGTCAGTCCGTATTCTCGAGCCAGGGCATGTGCGCGCATGATGTCCGCGGCCTCCCACTCGGAGGTTCCCCAGTAGAGTATCTTTTCTTGATGAACAAGATCATCCATAGCACGAACGGTTTCCTCAATCGGAGTGTTCGGGTCAGGGCGATGGCAAAAGAAGAGATCGAGATAATCCAGTTGCAATCGTTTGAGAGACTTGCGGCAGGCCTCAAAGATGTGCTTGTGAGACAATCCTTTGTCATTGGGTCCATCGCCTCCCCAGAAGACCTTGCTAGAGACGACCAGGCTCTCGCGGGGCCATCCGAGTTTCTTGAACACGTTTCCCAGGACGATCTCGGCCTTCCCGTCAGCATAGGCCTCCGCGCTATCGAAAAAATTCACACCATTATCGTAGGCGATTGACATGCACTTTACGGCAACTTCTTCGCCAACCTGCCCACCGTATGTCACCCAGGATCCAAGTGAGAGTTCGCTCAGTTTGAGTCCCGCAGACCCGAGTCTTCGGTAGTCCATACGTCAGCACTGGCGAAAATCGACCGTTGTAATTAATATGTTCCGGTGGATGAATTACGGTCGAACACGCCTTCGTCATTCTTTATGAACCACTCATGACATAATGTCGTGCGAACCCCTTGATCCTCGAATCTCCGCAGATCATCGGAAGAGGAACCTGGCTCGACAAGGTCGCAGCCGACATCGTCGAGCGGGAAAGGAAGCTCGGACGCAGGATAGATTCTTTGCGAGTTGAGAGCGGGCTAGGCGCATCGGGCATACCTCACATAGGGAATTTTGGAGATTTCGCGAGAGCTCACGGGGTCAAGATGGCCCTGGAGAACATCGGGGTCCGGACGGAACTCATCGCCTTCTCAGATGACAAGGATGGGCTGAGGAAGGTCCCGGCAGGGTTTCCAAAATCATTATCAAAATACATTGGATTTCCTGTCTCCAGCATTCCAGACCCGTTCGGTTGCCATGATAGCTATGGGAGTCACATGAGTTCGCTTGTGCTCGATTCTCTGGACAAGACTGGAATACAATATCGCGCAGTATCCGGGACCAAATCCTACAAGGACGGTTTGTTCAATGAACAAATCGACAAGATTCTCCGCAACGCGACAAAAGTCGGACTGATCATCAAGGAAACCATGGGCCAGGAGAAATACACCGAAGTTCTACCGTACTTCCCCGTTTGCAAGAATTGTGGCCGAATCTACACGACAAGAGCCGTTGAGTATATTCCTGAGCGACATATCGTCAAGTACATTTGTGAAGGAACGAAACTCAGAGCCGAAACCCTCCTGGGCTGCGGTTACCGCGGTGAAGTTGATGTTAGAAGTGGAGATGGAAAGCTCAGCTGGAAGGTGGAGTTCGCAGCTAGATGGTCCGCACTCAAAGTTAACTACGAAGGCTACGGAAAAGACCTGATAGAGGCAGTAAAGGCAAACGATCGCGTGATGGAAGAGATCCTAGGCGAGCCTGCTCCCTTCCACACCAGGTACGAGCATTTTGTCGACAAGACAGGATCTAAGATTTCAAAATCGGTCGGAAACGTCATAGCTCCCCAGCTCTGGCTAAGGTACGGGCCTCCTCAATCCTTGCTTCTGTTAATGTTCAAGAGGAGCGTTGGTTCCAGACACGTTTGGGTCAAGGACATACCGATGTACATCGCCGAGTTGGATGAGCTAGAGGACGTGTACTTCGGCCGAAAACTGGTGAGAGATCCGAAAGAGCTTGCGAAGCTTAGGGGACTGTATGAATACTGCTGGAACATGAAACCCCCAGCCGCACCGGTAACTCACATCCCAAACAACCTGCTGGTCTACCTCGCCAAAGTCGCTCCCAAGGGCAAGGAGACAGAGTTTGTTCGGGAGAAACTCGCTGGCTACGGCTACAAAGTTAACCCAACGGACCCTGACTTCCTGGCAAGATTGGAGAGAGCGACCAATTGGGCACGGAACATCGATGTCATCTCAACCAGAGAGGTGCACATCGAGGGTAGGGAGAGAGACGCGGTCCTCGAATTAGCGGGAATAATGAACGCCAGCAATGACGAGGTCTATTTGCAAAACTCGGTATTCACCATTGCAAAAAAACATGGGCTAGAAACCGGCCCGTTCTTCAAGACCTTGTATCGGATACTGATCGGAGCGGATTCCGGGCCCCGACTAGGACCGTACATCCTCGCTATGGGAAGGGAAAACGTTGCAGCCGCCCTAACCGCCGCAGCACGATCCTCGAAGGGACAGGAATAGATTGCTCGCAATCGCGAAACACGAAATCCGACCGGTGAGACAAGAGGACATTGAACAAATTTCAGCCCTGGAACAAGCAAGCTTCACGGATCCCTATCCATCCTACTTCCTCTCTGAACTTGCGCGAGACAATCCAGATACTTTTCTCGTCAGCACCCAGAACGAGGCGATACTAGGGTATGCCGTGGTTGATCGCTGGGAGGACCACGATCATCTGATTTCAGTCGCCGTAGTTCCCGAGAGTAGACGGAAAGGTCTAGGAGAGGCGTTGCTTCGGGAACTCGAAAAACGACTTTCAAAGGATAGGCCTCTGAGACTGGAGGTTCGTCAAGGCAACATGGCCGCAATCAGGCTCTACACGAAAATGGGGTTCGCAAAAACCGGAGTAACTGAGGGATACTACGCGGATGGTGAAGACGCCCTCAGCATGGAGAAGATACCCGTCAAGGAAGCCTTGGTGGAGAGCTAGACTTTCGCAGGCCGGTCTACGCTACGTTTCTCTGCGCGCGAGTCTTGAGTGCTCACCAGCGTCCAACCACGGTCCCTTGACAGCCTCTCTCTTTGAGCCCATTCAGGAATTATTACTGCTCTAAGCAGAGTCTGAACCCGTATCCCCTTTTCGTCGGCAATCATTTCCAGTTCCTTGAACATTTCATCACCTACGGTTTGTATGAATTTGTGTTTGAGATCGGCCGCAGTTCTGTCCCGTCTACTTCGTCGGAACTGGTCGGTCTTGACGTAACTGGACCGAGACGCTTGTGCGGTCATACTGGGTAGCTATGAATAGTAATTGCAATCTCGACGAGAATTTAACAGTTTACCCAAAATACCTGGACGTTAACAAAAATATGTTCAGGATGAGGCGCTCTGCGTGCCCTGAACCTCGGTTGGTGGGTCATTTGAGTACTTGCCGTGGGCTGGAAGCCTGTTAAGGTGAGACGCTCGCGGCGAGCGAACCCTGTGGGGCTGTTGATCATGGAGGGTAACTTTCGTTGTGCTTTTCAGGCCGAGCTTTTTCAGGGTCTCATCCAGCATCTGAATTTGCTCTACGGTCAAGTCTCGGTTCACCTCGATTACTATTCTCCTCACCCCAATTCGAGTCGTAACCGGCAGTTTGGTCACATCTGCAACTCCCCTTCTCGTCCCAATTCTCGGTAGCCTTGGGAGATGGTCGATAAGTTCCGATTGTTACCTCGGTTCCCCGACCCGGTTCGAGCTAGAAAGCGGGCCGGGTGGGATTCGAACCCACGATTTGCGGCTCCGCAGGCCGCCGTCTTGGTCCTGGCTCGACTACCGGCCCCGAGCACCTCAATTAAATCATCACCTTATCAGCGTTAAGTTGGACAACGCGTCTCGTCCTAGGCAAATATGGAATGGTTAATAGCGGATGGATTTCTTTTAGAAGGGTATGCCTGACCAAACCAATTCCTGGAAGCTCAGGGTGAAAAAAGGGAACTACGAGGTAGAAGTTGCGGGTCCTTCACCCGAAATCGTGCAAAAAATGTTCGAAGAACTTGTAAAGAAGTACATGACGAAACTAGCCTCGTCTCGGTGAGCCTCGAGTACTGTGGATCCGAGCACGGGGTCCAGAGACTAATCAGGACGAATTTCCCTTCGTTAAGTGAGACGAGTTGCGAAAGAACGTTCTTGTTGCCGGAGGTGCCCTGCTTGCATTGGCCCTCGTTTATGGAGCTTCGTATCCGAGCAGCCTTCTATTTGGCCTTCCCGTTGCTGCTCTGAACATAATTCTCGGGCTGTTCACCAAAGCGTCTCGAGGGCTGGAAACTCAGCCCGAGTCTGCCGGCATCAAACTATTGATCGACAGAGGAGTTGTGCGGGCAAGCATATACCAGTTCGTTTTTCTGGATTCCAAGCTAGTACTCAAGCGGCTAAGTTCGGTTGGCGTGACCGTCATCCTCGCCCTTGTCCTGGCGGTGGTCGGACTTGAGATTCTCTTCATTGTGGGAGCTTTGATGGGAGGGATTACAGGATTCTCTCTGCAAGAGTTTCTTACACAGAGAATGCGAAACAAGATCAGTCGGGAGAACGAATTGACCATCGTTGGAAAGGATGATATCAAGATTGAATATGATGATCTGTCGGAGGTAAGACTCATCAAAAGCCGGCTCTTTTTGAGAACGGAGAACGCTTTGCTCGTAGCTAGCTTTCCAAGGGGATACTCTAGTAGGCTAAAACCCGTGTTGGCGGATATTTTCCGGTTGAAATTCGAAAGTGAGGAGTCACTCGGAGCGGCCGAGGCTTCGAAGAAAGAGGATGAAAAGGGCCAGCATCCCCGAAGCGACAGTGGCAAGCTCCCCCGCGGCTAGCATTCTGTTAGGTTCTATGAACAGCGCGCCCCGTCCGGTTGTTTCGACGTAGAACGCCCAAGCCATGAAGATCATGCTCGCCAAACCCGTGGCTAAGGAATATATCCACAGACTGCTCCAGAAGAGTTTCTCACGGGCGGAGGCCAAGGTAGGAGGTTTAGCGCTCGCCTCTATAATTAAGATCGCGATGCGCGGACAATCCACATGACAATCAACTTGACTCTATGCAGTCCTACTTGCGCCGTCGAAACGCTCTTACTATGTTCTTGGTGCCTTTTACGCGCCAAAGCTGTAGTCCTGCGACTATTAGCGCGCCCCAGGCAGCCACTATCTGGGATATTATGAACCGCGTGGCACCGTCAATCTGCGAGACGCTGAACGCCCAACTGTAGAACGACTCTGATGTCTGCTTGAATTGTTGAATGGATGAGGCGGTGTTTACGAACCAATTTGCCTCGACGATATACGGTGCGAACAGGATGATCGCAAAAGGAGCCAGCACCAATGCCGCTGTCCTGATCATTCGGAGAGGATACAATATTCTTCGAACTTGCTTGTCTGATCCTGCCCTAACGTAGGCCGTGCTTTCGAATACGTTCATCCAGAGGGTAACCACCACAAGGGCATTTGCGAGTGAGAGGCTAAGCGCAATGGAAATGGGCACATTCCATGAGCCAATGGGAATAGACACTGCCTTGTCTACGAAGCCGGTGTTCAGTGCGTTATAGAAGAACAAGAGTTCCATCCCAACGCAGATCGCGGCGAAAATAATTGCTGGAATCCAACCACGGAGAACCTCCCACCTTAGGAAGAGTCTATGGTATTGTTCAGACAATTCTATGTTCCCGAAGCGTCTGTTGACCGTTCTCGGCCTTGTTAAAAAACCAATGGACTCTGTAACCGCATAGTTTCTCTCAGAGTTACGGACGCTTAGTCTATTCCTCGAACAGCCCTCACGTTGCGGTACGCGATTCTATGGTCGCGCGGTAGTTGCCCGAGCTGGAACTTCAGAGGTTGACTCGTTAGTTGAAAAAACCGAGTGGTGTGATAGCTGTCCTCATTGTGATGGCAATCGCAGTGCTCATTCTCCCAGTCTACTCGGCTACGATGAATCCAATAGAGAACGTGAATCTATATTCCGGTAACAGTTTGATCATCACCTCAAACCAACCCTCGATAAAATCTGTAGTTATTCGCGGAAACCTCACGGCGGCGAAACTGTCGAATAATGTGTATCCCGCGCGCAACTTCACGCTCACCACCAATTCGACCCAGCTTTACACAGTCGACCTCTTGTTATCGTATCAAGCGCCCTACACGACCAACATTCTCATCAGCGACCCGTCCTCAGGGTCGAAAACCCAGTACACCTCCTATTTCATCTCGGGTGGTGATCTCAACCTTACCGTTTTCGCGTCATTCCAAGTAGCGCCATCACCAGGGCCAAGCACGCCCCTAGGTTGGTCGTCCTTCTATGGCTGGGTATCACAGTTCGGGGGAGCATTTCCCTTTTGGATAAAAATACTCTACTCAATTCTAGGAGTACAATTCGCGTTCGTTGGGTACCGATGGATAAAATTCGAAGATGAGCGGAGGAGAATTGAAGGGCATTTGCCTCCGCTGGATAGAGGGAACAAGATCTATCTTTGGACTGAGGTTGCTTTCCGCGCCCTCATCGCAGGTTTTGCGATCAGTCTGGCAATAATGATCGGCGAGGTATTAGTTCTCCTAATTGCACAGTATCTCTTCTTTGTCAACTTGAACCTCATATCACTCGTTGATTTCTTCTCCATATTCTTCGCTGCAGCCCTGGGAACATTAGTCTATCTTGCAAGGGAAGGCCTCGATCGTATCCTCGACCTCAAACCCATCATGGAGGACTGATCCAAGAGTGGCATCGAAAAGAAGAGTCGCGTCAAACGACGATCAATTGTCAGAATTCCTCTTCGGGTCCGTAAGACCATGGTGGGACAGACAACCATGGTTCAGGCGATTGTTCGTCATTCCACTGAAGTCGGTAGACAAGTCCTACTCCAGATGGAGCAAGGCCAGGGTATCGCCCCGACGTTTCAAGAAAATTCAAGAGCGCCTAGACAGAGAGTATCCGCCGGAGAAATTTTCGCCAGCAAACCTCATCGGGCGAGACAAGGAGTTCAACATTCTAATGGATTCCTTCAGACTGCACGTTCTAAGACATCCGATGCTTGCAAAGTACTTCGGCCGCGAAGAGCTCCCAAAGGCAATCTGCCTCGCCGGTGATAGCGGAACAGGAAAAACGTTTCTCACCATGGTCGCGTTGAGACAAATGCTTCTGGAGGGCTATCGAAGCGGCGTGTTAGTCACACCCGTCATTCTGAAAGGCTCAGATGTATATTCAGAGTTCTACGGAAAGAGCACCCGGCAACTAGGTCGATTCTTGGACTATGCGAGTTCGGTCCCGTCAGTAGTCTACATCGACGAATTCCAAAGCTTCGGTAGAAAAGTGAGGGGAGAAACTGGTGCGGAAATAGAGGATACAAGGCTGCAAGACGAGCTTAACCGATGGCTCGACAAGATAGTTAGCGGAAAAACCCGGACGCTTGTTGTCGTCGCGACAAATGCCTATGAGAAAATTCGAGAAGACATACGGCGGCGGTTGACCAAGGTCAGTCTTAACGATGGAGTAACCCGAGAAATGCTTCTTGCCGTTGTTGAGGACTCGATAAAACGAGAAGCATGGACAGGACTGAAGGCGGAGGACCTCCTCGACTTGATGGAGAGGGAAGTTACTATGAGACGGAGAGCCTCACTCACGCCTAGCGACATTCAGGAAATCTTTCGTGAGGTTAGGAAATCCAAGGAAGCACCACTGAGGGAGAAGTTCAGAGATAGTCGAAACCTTTACGCGAACATCGAGAGACCAAAAATATCTGTGAAGATTGATGACTTCGTCGTGGCGGCAAGAAACATCAAGCTATACTCAGAGCAAGAAAAGTCGCAAGAAGTGACGGACGCCGTTTACGTGAGCAAACCCAAGGTGAACCGAGAAGATGTTGGAGGCCTACACGATGTCAAGAACAAGATTCTCAACCATATCGCACTTGCCTTCAATCCCTCAATGGCCGAGCTGGGACACCAGTCCAACCCGCGATTCTTCCTGATGGGTCCACCGGGCACGGGCAAGACTCTGCTGGCGATGGTAGCTGCCGCGGAGAACAACGTGGGATTCATCAAGGTCAGAGGCGGCGAACTCATGAGCGGGGCGAACTACATGGGTGACCCCGAGAAAAGGGTCAAGGATCTCTTTTCACTGGTGCGACAGAAGAGTCCCTGCATACTGCTGCTGGACGAAGCGGACGCAATCTTCTGGGGAGGAGACCCCTCGAGCAACAAAATCCTCGCCCAAGTAAAAGCAGAGCTGAGTGAACTGAGACCAGAGGACAGAGTTGTTGTCATCGCAACCTCAAACAAAGAACAACTGATCGACCAGGCCACCCGTGACAGGTTCGAACCCAACATCTACTACGTCCACCCACCACAAAACGACAGCGAATGGAACGAAGTCGTCGGAATACACCTGAGAAAGTTCAGCAGATACCTACACTCGGAAGTCGACGCCGCAAAGATCACCAAGATGTTCCGGCGACAGCGAATTCTCAGCCCAAGAGGTGCTGCGGAGACAGTCTCTGAGGCTCATCGAATGTGGGCATCGGAAGTTGCTGCGGCTCGAGAGGTCGCCCAGGCTAAGGGCAAGGAAACCTCTCTTCAGGCCATCTCGCTCAGGTATCAAGACGATCTCGACCGGCTCGACCAGTTACTAGCGATCTACAAAAACGAAGGGACTCCCCTCACCCCTGACCAGGTGAACCAAGACAACTACAAGATACGACTCTTCCACTTCCAGCGTGCGATCTCAAGCCTTGAATCCTTGGAAGATAAAGAGCATAGAGAAATCGCGGAGGCCTTGATTCTCTCCCAAGCGATACCTGGAGTCACGTATGGTCTCTACACGAGTGATAGGGGAAGTGGAGGTATCCTGACTATTCAGTGCACGGTCAGACCCATCAATGCTGGGGAGAGGCACGTGTCGGTTACTGGCCAAGCAAGCTCGATGATGCTCGGACAGAGCTTCGTTCCCGACGATTCCGTGATACAAAGCGCAACCAATGCTGTCGAGGCCGTCAGGTCATGGCTGTGGCTGAAAGCTCGGGCGAACCTCTCAAGGTTCCACGTAGCGTTCCAGATACGATCCATTCTTGAAGGCGCCCCCGGCCAGGGAGTGTCGGGTCCAAGCGCGGGCTACGCGATGCTGAACGCGCTAGTCTCAGAACTGTCGGGAATCCCGATCCCACAGTCGAGAGTGATGACCGGAACGATAGGACTCAAAATGGACGTTGGCCCCGTAGGCGGGCTCGGTGGAAGAGGCAGAGAGGCCGGGAAGCTGGTGGGCATTCTGAAGGCTGAGAAGATCAAGGTCACCGATTTACTGGTGCCTGAGTCCAATTTCAAGAACGCTTCCGACGAGATGAAGATGATTCAGGATGAAGGAATCATCGTTCACCCAATCGCGAACGCCCCCGACGGATGGCCGATTCTCTTCTCGACGAACGCCGAAGACCTGGCGAAAAAGATCCGAACATCTCTCATCGAGAGAGAGTCAGTAGTGGACATGGGACTCGGTTCATCGCGACCCGTTGGAAGCGCAGGGGCCTAGTCGTTCCCACAACCTAGGAGTCGACGAGAAGACTCTATTACACCTGCCTGGGACAGCGAATTTGGTTTTGGCTTGACCATTGATCCTGCCGAAAAGCCAGTCCTTCTGAGTCTAGACGGCCGAGGATTCCATGTATTACGATACTCAGCGATTCCCGAGGAAGGAATGACTAGGCTGAGCTTCGAACTCGTCGATCCAAACACCGGTGAAGGAGCGTCTGCCGAGGCTCTCGTCGATCCTAAGCTTGTTGCGGATCTGAACTCGTATCGATCGCAAAGGCCGACAGGTAGGGCGTTCCTCATCTGGATCGATACCGTGAAAGGCGAGGTCACCTGGCAGCTTAGGAATATACCAGCTCCCTTCGAATGAGTATCTGCGAGCAGCGGGGCTAAGCTTACTTGTCCTCTTCGACGATTTGTAGGAAGTTCTTGAACAAGTCTACCCCTTTCGTTGTGTGCGATACTTCCGGGTGGAACTGGACTCCATAGACGTCTCTACTATTGTGTCTGATAGCTTCAACGGCGCAGTTGCTCGATCTTGCCATAACCTGGAAGTCCTCGGGGGCCTTCACCACTTCGTCGTTGTGCGACTCCCACGCGGTAAAACGCGGCCCTAATCCCTCGAGAATCCGACCATCTTCTAATACCGAGATTTCGACTGGACCGAACTCAGGCTTCCGAGCAGCTTCAGTGACTCCACCGAAAGCCGTGGCAAGTAGCTGGTGGGTAACGCAGATGCACAGCATTGGGAGTTTGACTTGTCTTATCAGTCGAGCAGCATCGGCCAACTCTCCCGTGAGCTGATCAGGAGATCTTACGCTTTGCGGGCCACCGCCCATAACGAGCGCGTCTGGGTGCATCGCTTCGAGTTGTTCGAGGGGAATAGAGGGTGGCTGTAGCTTGGATTCCACTCCCAGCTCCTTGAGGTTTCGGACAATCAAATGATTGTATTGGCCTTTGACGTAAACGACTGGTATTGTGGTCATTTGCTATTCGAACTCGATGGTTCCGGGTGGTTTGGGCGTAATATCGTAGTAGACTCGGCTGACGTCTTCTCCTTTCAGGATCTCCTGGGCGATGTCTTTGAGGATTTTCCACGGTGCAGGGGAGACTGCGGCGGTCATGAAGTCCCTGGTCGAAACAGCTCTGACGATCATAGAAAAGGGTCCTCCACCTCTTCGCTCCTTGACGAGCAACGCGACCCTAGTGACGTCCGGAAATCTTTCCACGAGTCCAGCTTGGAGCAGTCGAAGTCGATCTTGGAGCCAGCCGTAGGTTTCGCGGGATTCTTCTGAGAGTTTGACCCCGGCCAGTAGTCCGTAGCATCTTTGGTCGCCCTTCACTCCAGTCACTCGGTCTTCAAAAACCTCGGCCTGGATCTCGGACTTTGGAAGTCCAAGGGCATCACCTGCCGCCCCTGAGAGTGTTTTAGTCGAGGGCTCCCTAGCGAACCTGTTCTCGATTACGGCTGAAAAGTACTGCTCGTAGTTGAAGGGAGCTAGCGCTGTCTCAACTATTCTTGTTGCCTCTTTAAGCACTCGAACCTTTTCCTTAGTTACGTTTCCAATGCATCTGACAAGAAGCCCTGGACCAGGGAACGGCTGTCTCTCTGACAGCTCGCTTGGAAGATTCAGATGGCGTCCGAGCGCTCTCACCTGATCCTTGTAGAGGTCTGCCAGAGGTTCGATGATCTTGAAACCGTAGGTTGTCGAAGGATCTATTCCCACTTGTTCCAGGATATTGTGTTGGGTCTTGATACCGCCCTGCGTCTCAATCCAGTCAGGAGCAATGGTCCCCTGAAGAATGTACTCGCAGTCTTCTTTCTCGGCTTCTTCTTTGAGAACTTGGTAGAATGTCTCTCTGAACTTTTTCCTCTTTTCTTCCGCGGTTGTTTCTCCCTTGACGGAGGATAGGAATCGACCGCTAGCATGGATCAATCGCAGTTTCAGAGAAGTAGGAGACTTTGCCAATCTTTCTTTGACACTTTCAGGTTCCCCAGCCCGGAGAAAGCCTGTGTCCATCATGATCGGTAGGAGTTTGTCGCCGAGAGCTTCTCTCGCGACCAGTGTAGCGACGGTGCTGTCGACGCCTCCTGATACTGCCGAGATGACTTTCTTGTCTTGGGCGAGTTCGCGCAGCCTTGCGGTCTCTTCGGACAAGAAGCTTGAAGGGTGGAACCCTTGAACCGCCACCGACAACCGTTTGCCCATCTTGGCCAGACCCGACTGCGACAATTTATTCCTTCTTTTGGCTGTTCTACCAGTGCCCTCCTCCTTCTCGCCTCTTGAACAGGCTAAAATGCGACGATAGGCCACGACTTGTCTAGGGCAGTTAGATGGTACTTGTAGAGCTGAAAATGCTACCCGGGGAAGCTGAAGCTGCGACCAAGTTTCTCCAGTCGAAAAATTCCAGGCAGGATCAAGGTCGATGGCAACAAGATTGAGATCGAGGATGAGAGGGGCCGAGATGTCAAGTTGCTTCTTCACAAATTCATGCGTCATGAAGGATTGGAGGGCTACAGGGTTCTCAGCAGTTCTGGAATCCTCAAGGTCGTTCCGTATGACGATTCGGCTCCAGAAGCGCCCCCGAGAGTGATAAGATCAAGGGAATTCCGCCCTTTCCTCCCCTCTCAACGGAAAGACTCCCATTGATGGACATCGTTTACCCGAACTATTCTTCTGATCGTTTCGAACTTGCCCGAAAGCTCAAGAAGGGAAAAAGTTAGACAGCTTCAGGTGTTGCGCCCAAGATGGGCGATGGACTAGCTGAGCTCGGATACTGTTCCGCACGGTTTCCTTCCAGGACTTCGCACATCAAATTACTCCGGCCCCAAAATCCGTCAGTAAATTGCCCTCTTGTTGCTAAACTGTTTTTTCCGTTAACTAAATCACGACCACCCGGGGGTCTGTTTTTCCCCGCGCCCCGCCCTTCGTGAAACCCTCATGATTCCACGTTCACCAGTCCCTGTTTTGTCCTTCTTCCTTCGTGGCCGGAACCGCTCGAGAAATTGCTCATTTCACGCCCTGTCCTCGAATCTGGAAAGTGGCTGAATTTCTCTCCCTCGGATCGTTCGGAAATACTAGATGACTTCCCGTATCTCTCCCTCGCCATCCAAGCCCGAATCGCGCTCTGAATCAACTGTCTCGCCCAGAAACCCTGCCAGACAGAAAATCTTCTCCATAAAAGAGGGGGGTCTTAGTGATTGCAACTCGCGACTCAAGAGTGGCTGAATAAAGATCTCCTCCAAACCAGTTCGCCGATTATCAGCCCTGATCTCGATTCTGAGATCCGGTCGCTAGATTTCCTAGCAAACCCTACGTGACAGGCGCAAAAATACAAGATGGTCTAAGCCCGGACCAAGCCCAGAACCCCGGGACTCGCCCATTATCGATAGCAGACACCGAAAAACTTCCCCGGAGACGGGGGATAAGAGAAGAACACCCCGCGACGCGAGGGAGGACAGAGATTGTGTCTAGGAGCCGTAGAGCCTGCTTCGACCAACGAGGTCGGTGATTATCGGCATCAGGTCAAGACCCCGTATCCTTCCGAGGTTTCCCCTGGCGGCTGAAGCCTCGCTGAGCTTGAGAACCCGACTCGCAGGGACGTCGGGACCACCGATTACAACTGGCACAGGGTCCCCAGTATGAGCTCCGTACCCTACTGGAGTAGCGTGGTCGGCGGTCAGCGCAACATAGTTCAGCCCAATATCAACCTCGTCGATAATATGACCCACAAGGGTGTCCACCTCCTCCAAGGTTCTGACTTTGCCTTTGAAATCGCCGTCGTGACCTGCGATGTCGGGCGCTTTTACATGGACGAGAACGAAGTTCTTGTCCTTGCTCCCTTCGATCACCGCTTTGGCCTTTGCCTCGTAGTCTGTCTTGATTCCACCGGTCGCACCTTTGACGTCCATGACTTCCATGCCTGCGATGGTCGCTATTCCTTGGATCATCGGGGTTCCAGAAATGCAGCATCCGCGGAGGTCGAACATCGACTTGAAGCTTGGAAGATTCGGAGTTGTCCCCGCTCCCCTTGTCAATACAATGTTCGCTGCCTTCTCACCTTCGTTCGCTCGTTCCTGATTCAACGGATGTTCTCGCAACACTTCATGTGATCTCTTGACGAATTCGTTGACTGCTGCAGATGTCCGTTTTGCCTCTTCGCTTCCGTCAAGCGCTTTCGAAATCTGGATCTTCGCACCTTCTTCCTTCGGGTCCACGTCAGAAACCATTCGCGACAGTTTTTCACCACGCAAAACTAGAACCGCCCTGTGATCTACTGTCGCCTTGAAGATCGTCCTGATCCCTTGCACTCCATCAATTTTGATCGCATCAACCGCTTTAGCTAGCTTTGAAGTTCCCTTTCTAATTCGTCCGGCCCGTCTATCTTCAACCCGAAAATCATCGTCGACAGTCGCAAAGTTGCACCGGAACGCTACATCACCCGGGCGAAGTTCGATTCCAGCACCTATCGCTTCCAGAGCACCACGTCCCGTGTAGTACTTCGCAGGATCATATCCTAGCAACGCGAGGTTCGCTACATCACTTCCAGCGCGTACCCCTGGAGATATGGGGTCAAGTTGGCCAACAAGGCCCCCCTTGGCCAGCCTATCCATATTTGGAGTGTTCGCGAATTCCAGAGGTGTTTTGTAATCATGATCGATCAAGGGTCTGTCCGCCATTCCGTCGACTATTAGCAATACAGCTCTCTTGTCTGCCAATGGTTGAACTTCCTGCGGACCATTTTAAGGTAATACAGTTAAAACAGTTTGCCTAGGTCGCGATGGTTAGCGCATTTGACGTTGCCTCACATCTATAGGGAGATGGCATCGAATTGTTCGCGAATCTCTCTTGTATGTGATTGCAGGGATATTGTGAGGATGGAAAGGTAAGATATGGATCAGTGCGCTGTCTGTGGAATGAAAATTGTAGACGCCAGTACCTGGTTTTGTCCTAATCACCTAAGGGCTTATCGCAATGTCAGGGATGCATTCTCCCTCTGGCTTGCTGCGTACGGGAGCCTGACGATTGGGGATTTTCTTCAGCGTCTAGTAGGATTGCCTGAAACTGGCGATCGGACACGAAAGATAGGTCAGTTCTTGATTCAGAACCCTGAAAGGTGGAATTAGATTAAGACCCTGATTGTTTGCGAGAAGCCTGACGCGGCTCAACGCATCGCAAGGGCACTAGATGAAGAGAATCTCCCGCAGAAATTCGAGTCTCAAGGTGTTCCCTATTTTGAGTGCCGCAGAAAGACGGAACGGATCATAGTTTGCTCGGCCCTTGGACATCTCTACGGTGTTGACTCGAAAGGTCGATCCAGTAGACGTTCCTACCCTATCTGGGACTATCATTGGGCCCCAAAACATCAGGTCGACAAGGCATCTGTAAGACTAGCTCGATGGGTCCGCTTGATCGCCTCCATTGCAACAGCCGCCGATCGTTACATCAACGCGTGTGATTATGACATTGAAGGATCGGTCATAGGTCACACGGTACTGCAATACGCTTGCAACGGAGCTCACACCAAGGCACTCAGAATGAAATTCAGTACAATGACCGAGAAGGAGCTCCGACTCGCTTTTCAAAAGCTAGATTCAAACCCGGAATTTCCCTTGGTGGATGCGGGAAAGTGCCGGCATGAACTAGATTGGCTTTACGGGATCAATCTCTCGCGACTCCTAACAGAATCAGCCTTGAGGCAGGGCAGAGGCTACGCGACGCTTAGTACCGGAAGAGTACAAGGCCCAACGCTCGGCTTCGTCGTAGAACGAGAGGAGGAGATATCCAATTTTGTCCCTGTTCCATACTGGACAATACAGGCCACAATCGGCCACAATGGCAAGACCTACAGCTTAGAATACGAAAAAGATAGGCTCGTCTCTCAAGCTGAGGCCGAGAATGTCCGCGACCAGTGTCGTGACGTTCCACTTGAGGTCAAAGCGGTGGAATCCCGAGAGATTCAACAGTATTCCCCCTACCCGTTTGACTTGTCGAATCTTCAAACCGAGGCCTATCGACACTTTGGCTATTCTCCTGCAAGGACGATTGTCTTTGCCGAGAGATTGTATCTTGATGCTCTAATTTCCTACCCAAGGACATCTAGCCAGAGACTACCCCCCGATATTGGGTATGCCGAAATCTTGCATGGAATCGCAACTCATGCTGACTACCGGTCGTTAGTCGCCAAGCTCATGACCAAAGGCAGTCTTCGTCCGAACAACGGTCCCAAAGATGACCCAGCTCACCCTGCAATCTTCCCTACAGGCGAATCTCCCAAACGACCCCTTTCGAGTGGTGAGGCCAAGTTATACGATCTCATCTCGCGACGATTTATGGCCTCGCTTGCGGAATCCAGCCTCAAGACAAGTACGCGGGTAATTCTCGCCCATAACAACCACAGGTTCTTTCTTTCGGGTTCACATATCGTCCGCTTGGGCTGGGTTGAGTTCTACCGGCCCTATGTGTTTGATGACTCAAAACCTCTACCCGACTTAAGGATCGGTGACCGAGCGAAGGTTCAGGACATCAAAGCCGTCGAGAATTTCACGCAACCACCTCATCGTTACAATCCAAGTAGCCTCTTGAAGAAAATGGAAGAGGCAAGCATCGGTACAAAGGCTACACGAGCAGGCATCATCGATCTTCTCTACGCGCGGAGCTACGTTAGGGAAGAACGGATGAAGGCGAGCGAACTCGCAGGCAAGATAATTGAGACTCTCTCAGTATATTGTCCTTTGATTATCGACTCGTCATTCACCGCGAATCTGGAGAACTTGATGCAAGACATCCAGAGTGGGACCGCCTCCAGACGCCGCGTACTGGTTGAAGCTCTAGAGTATCTTCGGCCAATCATGCTCTCGCTGGCAGAAAACGAAGAGAAGATTGGTTCTATGCTGTCAGATGTCATCGTAGCACAAAGGGTAGCTGATGTCACCCTTGACGGTCCTTGCCCGAAGTGCGGGCTGAAACTTGCTATCGTCCGAAGTCGTGGGACCGGCAAAAGATTCATCGGTTGCAGCGGCAAGTGGGAAACGGGATGCAATTTTGCTCTTCCGCTACCGCAATTCGGCGCTCTTACCCTACTGAGCCGTCGTTGCAATGCCTGTGGATTTCAGATGGTTCAAGCACGATCAGGAAGGCGTAGACCCTTGATTTCATGTCCACGCTGTTATGCAGCGAAAGCTAGGGAAACGAAGCCCACACCCAACGTGAATAAGATTCCGACACGGATATCGGGGGAAGCTGCGCCTGCTACTTGAACGTCTTTCTCTTGTCCAGAACGAGTAGGAAAGTTAACGATGCGAAGAACATTAGAATCGCAAGGGATACGACATAGGCTATCGCGGTGCTGCTTGAGGCTACCCCTGGGTATTGAAGTGCGGCCATTAGAGCAAATGCGGGGGCAACTATCTGAAGCGGAAAGAGCGCGAGCCCGAGCCAGAGACCCCACCTGGTCACCCGCATTATTCCCACCGAACCAATTATTGACAAGGCTCCGATAAGGTACAACTGGTATAGTGTTGTATCCTGCACCACGAGTGGATAGATGAGATAGTAGAGACCAGAGGCAGCGTAAAAGAACGAGGAAAAAGAGAGACCAACCGGTCGTACTACTCCTGCGGAAATTGCCTCGTTTTTCGACTCTTGCTTGGCTTCTTGCTTAGGCATTGCGATGTTCCTACGCCGAGTCGGCACCTCCCCCAATAAGCTTTACAATGGCTTCTCGCAGACTGTCCAACAGATTGAGCCGAGCAAAGCTATACCTCTCAACAAGGGTTCCATTCACTGGCATATCCGCTAGCTATGACAGATCACGTTTCGTCTTTTTCGGCGTTCCCTACGACAAGACGAGCACGTACAAGGCTGGATCAAGGTTTGCACCTGGAGTCCTCCGAGATGTCTCGGCTAACATGGAACTCTATAGCGTAAGATCAGGAGTGGATTTAGAGAAAGTGCCGGTTCACGACTGGGGAGACGTTGATATCGTCGAGAGCCTCGCCGACACTCTCAGCAGAGTCAGGTCTGTTTGTTCCGAGCTGTTTGAGGCAAAGAAGATTCCGATAATGGCTGGCGGAGAACACTCTATAACTAAGGCAGCGGCCGATGCCCTGCCGAAAGACACGGCTCTCGTCAGCTTCGACGCTCATCTTGATCTGCGAGATGAATTTCTGGGAGAGAAACTCTCTCATGCCACATTCATGCGGAGAGTGTCCGAGCAGCTTGGCTCAGACCACATCATGGAAGTCGGTATCCGCGCCTTCTCAAAGTCCGAACTGGATTTCACAAGAAGCACAGGAGTCACAACGATTACTCCGCAGGACCTGAGGAAAACTGGGCTTCCAAAGACAGCTGAGAGAATCAAAGGGTTCCTGTCAGCGTTTTCCCACAGTTATGTGACAGTCGATATCGACGTGCTTGATCCAGCATTTGCCCCGGGTATCGGAAATCCTGAACCAGACGGGCTCACAACAGACGAGCTTCTAACGTTGGTTGATGCAACAATGGAAAAGAACAGTATCGGCTTAGATTTGGTCGAAGTTTCTCCACAGCTCGACTCGGGCCAAACCGCCGCGGTCGGTGTAAAGGTCATATTCGAGGCGATTGCAGCCCTGTCAACGCGGAGCCATGACTCGTGAAACTGGACAACTACATCACGGCCTCAACCGCTAGAGTCAAAAGCGACAAGAATGTACCGAAAGCCAAGTTTGAAACGCTCAAGGCTCTCGCTGAGAAAAGACTCCAAGAGACCAGAGCAGCGCGTTCAAAGGCTGATCTCAACGGAGTCACGGTTGAGCTCTACGGAAACAGCAAGCATCAGTGCGATTTTTGGAAGCTAAACTGGAACGAAGCCCCTAATTCCTCTCACACCGACGCAAAGATCTACTCAGCCCAAGGCGTTGAGGGACACGAGCCCGCAGCGTACTACTGTCCAGAAATTCACGAATCAGTCTTCTTCAACACAGAATACTACGGACAGTGCAAAAGCTGGGCCCTCGGCATGGCCGCAGCAATCATGGAAGAAAAAAGAAACACTCACTCCATACACGGGGCATGCGTCGACGTTTCAGGTAGAGGAGTCATTATAGTTGCCCCAACGGGTACGGGCAAGACTACTCAAGCGTTCAAACTAATGGAGCTTCCAGGCGGAAGAATCGTAGGAGACGACTGGGTCTACATTGACCACGATGAAGGAGAAAAACTCGGCCACCTAGTTGGCAGGCAACCTGAAAAAAGCCTCTACATGCGAACGGAGACGCAGATGAGCAAAACATGGCTTCGAAAGATTTTCGACCAGAGCAAGTGTGAGAACGTCACCACTAAGAAAGAGAGTTGCGAGTTTACCCAAGGTCCAACAGGATGTAAACTAACAGACAGCAAGTGCGTATTCGACGAAGAGTTGCGCTGGTGCTACTACGCCTTCGGAAACAGCAGAGCATTAGTTCCTCGAGAAAAAGTGTTTGGACCCGGAAAGGTCACAGATCAGGCAAGAATCAGGCTCCTAGTTCTACTGAGGAGGGACGACAAGAGCCCTGCAGAAGTCCATTTGAACGCTGACGAGGCGATAAAGATCCTCAGAAAGGGGGAGTACATGGTCCGTCCTGGTGCAGGGCCTAAAGAAATGTGGGGGAAGCTTGCAGGTGAGCCCTGGTACAACCCTTACCTGCTGCTCTTGGATCATGCTCGCCAAGAACAATTCTTCCGACGAATGATTTCCAAATTCCACGTCAAATGTCTGCTACTAAACACGGGGGTCGACAGCATTGAAGGGACTCACAAACGAATTATTTCCATGCTCGAAAGCGCCTAGAGCTAATTCTTGCCCAAAAACGTTAAGACGACAACGGGCAAATTATGGCATATGCCTTCAAAACGTTCTGGAATCGGAGCCAAGAAACGAAAAGCGTACTATTACTATGCTGGAAAAGAGACCAAAGCAAAGAAAGTTGTCAAGAAAAAGGCGAAGAAGCCTCCGAAGAAGGCAACTCGGAAACCTAGAAGGCGGTAGACCGCCTAGCTCAGGGCAAACCTGGGAAGGCAGCGACGATCGGTCACAGGATCGAAGGATCGAGCATCGATCTCATCCAATGGCATTGCGAGGCGACTTACTAACCCGTTGAGGGAGTGGGGTAATCTGATCAGCCTCATGCCCCCGTTCGCGACCCACTCGTCCATCAAGTAGCCTCTCCTAACGAGCGAGCGGATCAAGTTGAGCCTTTGTCTTCGCGTCCAGAAGAACGTATTCTCATCTAGAACATGAACGTGGAACCCTCTACCGGAATAAACCAGCCGGAGCTCCCCGAAGGATCCGGATAGATCGTTCATTAGCTCGAGCGCTTTTTCTTGGGCCAATTGGAGTTCTAGTCTACAAAAGGACAATCCTTGCCGTTTGCTCAGCTTGTCCTCAAGAGTGCCGTGTAATGGACAGTTGAAATTCTCGGAATCAATGTCGAAAGCTAGCTGTTGGCCAAACGATCTGCCCAGTTCCCGGGCTTCTCTTGGGCCTCGTCTAGCTTCCTCCCAGTTCTTGTACACGTTTCTATCGTAGTACACGGATTCGGGCGTAAATTCCATGCAATAACGTCTTAGATCCTGCAACCCCTCGTACTCGTCAATGAGAATTGTTCTGTATCGGTCCCTTCGATATTCAGCTGGAAAGATCTTGGTGTGTCGTCCAATGATCACAGCGAAGACTATTGGTCTTGCCCAGCCTCGAAACCATTCTCGAACGAGATTCAGCTTGAACTCCTGCCGATAAAATTCGTATCTTTCTAGCACCGTTGCCGGGCGCATTCGGTCCGGAAATCGGTACCTCGACCTCAAGATCTATGCTGCTTCAACCGTGGTACTCTCGGTAACCTTCTTTAGTTGAGCCCGGTACATTTCCACTATTTCCTCCGTCGTGGTGCAGTCTTCTGCTGACTTGTCTTCGCGATACTTTCCCGTAAACCGTGGAAACCTCACTGCTAGACCTGCACCCGGCCTGATACTGTTCATTCCGCAGGTGTGTATCGGGCTAAGCGTGATCTCTGCACCTATTATCTCGAGAACAAGTCCCGAGACGAACCATGCGTCTGCCTCAATCTTGGAATCCACTCTTGGGTGCATGTGGTCTATTCGATATTTGCCAAGAAGCCTTGGCAGTTTCTCCAAGTCTTCATCAGTGAATCCTGACCCGCATTTACAGACGGTTCTGAATACGTCTTGGCTCTTGTCGTAGGCCGCGAGAAGCAAGGCGCCGTAGGTTCCTCCTCGCCGGCCCCTACCCGCGAAGGCTCCGACTACAGCCAAGTCGACGCTATCTTGCATTTCCGACTTGTATTCACGCTTGTATTTGATCCACGTCCAACCTCTTGCGCCTGCCTTGTACACTGAGTTGGGGCCAATTGATTTGATCATCAAGCCTTCACAACCATCTGCCACCGCCTCTTGCATGAAGTCATCTAACTGCTTGGGGGCAGTGCAAATTTTCTGCTTAGAAAGGTTCAATCTTGGATTCCTCTGAATCAGCTTTCGAAGCCTTTCACGTCTTTCAAGGTAAGGCCGATCGGTGTAGTCAATCGTATCAGAATATAGAAGGTCAAACGGATAGAAAGCAACAGGTATCTCCTGAACAGTTCTTTCAAGGTCGTATTTTCTGCCTCTACGCTGCGAGATCAACTGGAAGGGTAAGAGCTCCCCGGTAGCCGCGTCGACGGGAACCGCTTCACCTTCCAAGACTAATGCCATTTCCCCTAGATTTTTCTTCAATAATTGTCGTACATCGGGAAATTGATCGGTGATGTTCTCGAGGCGTCTCGAAAAGAGCACGATCTCCCTCGGGGAGACATGCGCCTGAATTCTTAGGCCGTCGTACTTGTATTCGGCTGCACACTCGCCGTTCATCTTTGCGAGGATTTCCTCAGCGTCGGAGAGCCGTTCTGCAAGCATCGGCCGGATAGGCCTGCCGACCATAACTCTGAGGGACGCTATTGCCTCTATTCCTCTAGTAGCTAGAGTTCTAGCAACGTAACCGAGGTCAGACGAGCGATTGTAGGCGCGCTCTAAGATCGGCCTTGACTCTTTTCCTCCTCCGAGAGAAATCGCGAGCGCGTCTAGTATTGTCATGTCCGCTACGCCCAGCCGTAGACGGCCGAGAGCCATTCGAGTGATGTATTTCGTCTCGGTCGGAGACGCCCTCCCCAAGAGGCCGGTTAGATGTCTGAGCTTCGAGTCGATAGACCCCTTACCTGCCTCGTGAGCTATCGCGTCGAAGACATTGTAGACCTCCTCGACCGTGAGGGCTTCCCTCTGAAACGAGACCTGAATCTTGTCTTTGACCAGTTGCTCAGCAGTTACTCCAAGATCGCCCAACTTCTTGTAGAGTGCTGTAACCCTCGCTTCGGTCTGCCCGGTTACCTTCGCGACAGCACGAAACAGAAGCTTCTCGGCTACTCCAAGCTCTATGCCAAGGAAATCTGGATACAACTTTCCCTGAGTTAGGTAGACCACCTTATCGATAATTGAGTGCGGAGTAGCATTGATGAGATCGACTAGAAGGCGAGTTATCTCCAGCCGCTTCGTGGTGACTTCGATCTTAGAATAAGCATCGACTATCCTCGAATAGAGCAAGTTGAGAAGCAACCCAGTCGGATCTTGTTGTTAGATGCTCTTAATTTCTTACTTGCGTCCCGGCGGAGCCCTCTATTGCGCCTCCTAGGTCTCTGAGGTTTGCTATCACCGCTCTTTTTCCGCCGCTCCGAAGAAATCGAATCGCGGCTTCCACCTTAGGCCCCATGCTTCCTGTAGCGAAAGAACCCTTCCTAGCATACTTCTCGAGCTCATCTCGGTTGACCTTTGACAATAGCTGCTGTTCTGGTTTACCATAACTAAGGTAGGCGCCCTCAACGTCCGTCAGAATGACTAGGTTATCTGCATGAATCGATGTGGCTAATCTTTCAGAGGCGAGGTCCTTGTCGATTACCGCCTCGACTCCCTCTAATTCGCGGCCTTGTCGTATGACAGGTATTCCTCCTCCTCCGCACGCGATGACGATCGACTCGTTGTCAACCAGGACCTGGATCGCTCTGTGCTCGATAACCGCTATGGGGTCCGGCGATGGAACGAGTCTCCTGTATCCTCTCCCAGAATCCTCTTCAATAGTAAGGTCCTTTCTATCTTTCAGAATTGCATCTCGCTGGTCCTTTGTATAGAATGGTCCAATAGGCTTTGATGGGTGCTTGAACGCAGGATCGTTCGGATCCACCAGGACTTGGGTCACAATTGTCGCAACTGGCTTGCTAGATCCACGCTCGGACAATTCATCTTGGAGGCATTGTTGGATCATATAGCCTAGGAAACCCTGGGTCTCCGCCCCACAAGCATGTAGGGGAAGAGGAGGTACTCTGGCTCGACCCATCTCGTGTCTGATGACTGTTGCACCGATTTGGGGGCCGTTTCCATGTACAATGACGATTCTGAGCCCTTCATCCACAAGCGTAGCTATTTGAGCCGCAGTGGACCTCACGTTCTCATATTGCTCCTGGAAGGTACCTTGTTGATTGCGGCGAAGAATCGCGTTCCCCCCAAGAGCAAGAACTGTTATGCGTGTTTCAGGCGACAAGATCGTTTCGTCTCTTCGAAGGATGGGGGTGAGCAGGCAGGGTTCCTTTTGTCTCTGACGTTCCCAATCCAGAGTAGGACGTGGCATCCTATGTTGCACTTTGATCTGCCCCCGTTGATCTTTCGTCGAGAAATCTCGAGCCCTTAAAGGATAGTTGTGTTTGCCCTCGTTTGCAAGGTAATCGAAACTGGTTATACACCCCGCATGATTCCCATGATTCGATTGAGAATAGGGGGCCCTTGAACTGGGTACCACATTGCAAAATGCTCGAAGCGTGAAGAGCTACTATATCGCAGGTGAATTCTATGATTGGGTTACTGATCCCCGGGCCCTAGAAAGAATATTCCACTGGGGAAGATCGACAGTGGCAAAAAGGTTGATCCGAAGGCTGGCCAAGTCGGAGTGTGCGCTTGATATCGGCTGTGGAACCGGGCTGATTACACGATATATTCGCTCTTCACGAGTCGTTGGTCTCGACATAAATCGATGGAACCTGCTAAGGGCGAAGAGACGCATTCCGGACGCGGAATTCGTTCAATGCGACGTCGAACACATGCCGCTCCGGACCGGTCTAGCTGACTTGGCGATTTGCACAGAGGTAGTGGAGCATCTTTACGTTCCTAAGCGAGCTCTCGGTGAGATCGCCAGGGTGATCAAACCGCATGGTATTTTCATCGGCTCCGTTCCAAGCAGCAATCCACTGTGGAGGTTTCGGAACATTCTTAGCGTGACCCACCCGCAGTCCGAACCCTTTCACAACAATTTCTCGAAGGAACAGTTGAAGGAGTTGTTGGCGGATAGGTTTGTGAGTATCAATCTCTTCTATGAAAATCTCCTGATGAACCTCTTCTTTACCGCGCATAGACCTAACCCGGTAACGAACCTTTCCTTGAGGGATGCTGTTGCTGGTCGTTAAATAGCAGTGTTGTCGCCCAAGCGGAATTGTGCCAGCTTACGCTTACCCGGGATGGCGACGAGTGCTTTTTGTCGCGGTCCTAGTCGTCGTCTTGGTCATTGCATTGGCTCCTTCAGTCAGTCAGGGGACCGTTAAGGTGCACGTCTATGGGTTGACAGCTCCCGGCGTAATCGATCATCTTTACGTCAAGTTCGCTGGCTTGCAATTCCACACCTTCGGGTTCGATTTCGGGAAGGGATGGGTAAATGTTAACGAGACCACTCCAACTATTGACTTGGTTCCGCTCCCGACCAATTTCCTACCTCAAATCGTCGCATCTGCCCAGATTACCTCAGGTAGATACGACGCGATCCGGCTATCCATGACGAATTCGACTGCAGTCATAGGTGCCACTCAAGTACCACTCTCGAACAACCCCACTTTGAACGCCAACTTCACTCTCCCCATCCCCCCGAACGGTTTCGGAGACATTCTCCTAGTAGTAAGTTTCGACGATTCTATGATTTTGGCTAGTCCAGCTACCCTCTCGATTCAGATTGTCCAGACGTCGGTGGTCTGATCTGCTTCACCGAAACCATCAAATTCGACTGCTGGAGACGAGGTTTGTATGTGCGTAATTGGCAAAAACCAACTCGTCACCCTTATCAAGGCTCACAAGTGCATTCATCCATTCGACTATGGGCTCCTTGACGGCGACGGTTATGTTCTCACGGTCAAAGAGGAGAGGACCCTTCACTATCTGGAGCACCAGAATCTGGTCTCCAACGAGGTCGTGTTTACCCCTCCAGAATTTGTCGCGCACCTCACCGCGAAGAGCAAGTACGGTAGAATGGGCCTATCGTTTCTGAACGCTGCAAAGGTCCACAGCGGGTTCATAGGTCGCCTCGCGCTTGAACTCGTTAACCTGAGTAACGAGAGGCAACCAATAACGATCAAACGAGGAGATCCTTTGATGCATATCGAATTCATGAAACGTGAGGGAGAGGCATCCCCCTACAATGGCGGATATATGTTTCAATTCATGAGTGAGGACGAAATCGGAGAATACATGTCGATACTGGCGAGGGACTTCAAGACTTTGTTTCCGAAAGAGTACCTGACAAAGGCTGCACAAGCACGAGTCGCTGTCGTCACTCAGATCTAACCCATGGCAGTCAAATAAACTGGAGCAATTGTCCATAGCGATCCCGATCCTGAGTGGGCCGCGCTCTTAGTTTTTGGAAGAAATTTGGTCTAGAACGAGCTTTAGCTTGGGATCTTTGATTGCGCCCTTAGAGGATTCGTAGAATTCTCTTAGTTTTGTCGCTTCGATACCTTGCCTCGAATATTCGTTGGCTTGGAGTGCCATCTCCAACTTATCGAGTTCGTGAACCAGCTGCCCCTCCTTGCTGTTTTCACTCTCTAGCTCAGCCCACAGTTCTCGGTAAGCCCTCTGATCCTCCCCTCGGAAGTACGAGAGCAACTGTTCTCGAGCCGAGATTTTCTGGGCTGTAACGGTTTTTTCTCCCTTGGATTCCTTGTCCTGAGGAGTCAGATCTCCCGTGATCGCTTCTTCCAGGTCATGCAACAACGCAAGCTTCAGTAGCTTTTCTACGTCGTAACCTCGTCTCTCCCCCTCGAACAAACAGAGAATCGATAACGCGAACGAATGATCGGCAACTGACTCAGGTCTTTGAAGGCGGAGTTTCTTGAGCCACCCTCGGCGGGGTTCGGCTTTCAACCTGGCCGCGAATTCCCAAAACCCGATCAGCTCGTCCAAGATTTGTTCCCACCAATGTGCGCACTCCGACCGCAATCCCTAAAAACCCTTCACTATGTAAACACGCCAGCCATTCGTCCTGTGAAGGCCTAGCAAATTGGTTAAGAAAATCCTAACTAGATTCGCTGTGGCGAAGAAACCAGCTCGATCTGAAGGTACGCACTACAGGTCACCCCGAATTTATCTCCCTACCAAATTGACAGATGACTCTAGCTTTCCATTCAAAGAAGGAGACTTACTCACTATTCGAGTTGATGGCCGTAAGTTGATCGTTCAGAAGGCTCAGAAGAGCATTCTCCAGATATCTGGGACCGGAGATGCCCGGCAGAAACCATAATACCTCAGGGGGTCTCGTCGCGTCCTATTTTGCAAATCGAATGGTAAGAGTGACCGTGCAAGGTACAAATCTTACTGGTGAGCGTTTCTGGGGCCAAGACATGCAATTACCGCCTCAAGTCCAGATCGGTGTTAACATCAATATCATCGGATTAGAGATGAAAAACGAGCTCACAGCTGACGCTCCCTTTGTTTTCACGGTCAACTACAGTCCATCAATTGCACAGCTCAGCGTCAAAGGCCGGGCGCAAGTGATGGGCTAAAAAAAAGGGGAGATCTCTAAGATAATAGACGAGCGCAAACAGAACAAGCCCCCACACTTAGCGATAATTCAGGCGGTATCGAGCCTTGCGATGGCTGAGGCGATTCTCTTATCGAAGAGCCTAGGGGATCCCTCCGCCACTTCTCCCTATAGGCCTTCCGCCAGAACAAATGCAAGCAAAGCAACACCGGGGGCAGAGAAAATCCGAGGCGCGCTACACGACCTAATTCTAATCACGGATTATTACAGCCCTCCAAAATTTTGGAGGATTGTCATCCCTCCAAAAAATTGGACTCTCCCGGCTCGCTGTCATAGACGAATGCCCTCTTCGGCTAGCACCGTTTCCACTATGGCTTGCCTCCTGTCCAATGGAGTCGCAGGCACATATCTCGCGATGACACCCAATGGTGTCCGGTCGTGCCTCTCAATGTCGTAGAATTCGAACTGGTTCAATGGCTGGCCGGAGATCGGTACGCCAAGCCTTTTCAACATTATTCCGTGAAATCATCGCCGGGATCGATTCAGCGTTTTGGGTGCTTTCGTATGACTCAACTCGCGCTCGTGGAGCTCTTCTACTGCTTGGGTCTTGATGCTCGCTCGGAACTAGATCAAGTTTTGGTGATCTGAAAGCTCCGGAAAGCAATTCTACCATTACGCCGGCAGATCCTATTTGTCCAACTCTACTAATACGCACGTACACTTGCTAAAACTGCACTTTTAGTAAGTCTTATTTCGGCTACCGTAAAGAGGCTAGAGGCGAAAAATCGATGAGCTTGTTCGAAGCATACGAGTCGAGGCTAACTCCCAGACTTCGGGACTTGGTCTGGAAGAGAGACAATAATACCTGTCAGAGATGCGGCAAGATCTCGTGCTACAGTCCTAGGACGGGTCTGGTTTCCGAAGGCTGGGATCCATATATGGTTGTACATCACATCGACAGGAATCGTGGCAACAACTCTCTCGACAACCTCAAGCTCGTTTGCCCATCTTGTCACGTCAAAGAACATGGGAAAGAATGGGGAAACACGGGAAAGGGAAAGAATCAGAGGCGCATTCTCTCATGCGAGTAAGCAGAGACGGACGAGGGGAGACTCGGTTAACAGATGCTCAGAAGAACCGGATATTGAAATTGGCCCAGGAGGTTCCTCGAGATTACCTTCTGTTGGGGCTTCAGTTGGAGCGAGGATGGCGTATCGGAAGCATCGTGGGCTGCCATAACAAGGTGACCTACATCAGGAAGAGGACCGGTGAGAAGGTCGTGTGCTTCGTGGAGCTTCCAGGAATACAGAAAGAGGACGTCGGCGAAGAAACAATAATGATTCACTTCAAGGGGGGAAAGATAGAGCCAGACTATCCTGGGAAAAAGTGGCTCCGGCTTGCTCAGAAACTAGCCCTAAAAGCTCAGAAAGGCGAGAGGATTATCTCTCTTTCAGAGCAACATGGAACAAACATCCTGCGAAAGTATGCCAGACTCGCTGGTGTTCCTGATTGGGACCGTCTGCATAATCACCGTCAGCGGGCCTATTTCGGGACATACTGGGCCAGAAAGACCGGTAGGGATCCTTGGAAAGTTCAGAGCCTTATGGGGCACAAAGACTTGAGGGCAACAGCCGTGTATGTTGAAGAGCTCTCCCTCGAAGAGAAGAAGCAGCTCCTAGACGAGTCCTAGGCAACGTTAGAGATCCTCGGTGATTCGGAAAGAACTCGTTGGCGCTACCCCTTCAAGCCGAAGAATCTAGAAACTTGTCCCACGGAGGTTACGCGAGGATGTAGGAGGACAAGTAAGGCGCGATTCATTGAACAATTTACGTTAGAAATCTCTCAACCAACAATCCATCTTTTTCTCCCGGCTTACAGATTATTCATCGACCATAAGGATTAAACGAGACGTGAAATTGTCGTTCCGTCGGACGTGAACCGCGTGCCCCGAAGAGCAGTTCGAAGACCAGCCAAACAGAAGACAACAATCTTGTTCAAAGCCGGAAACCTACCAAACACCCCAGAGGACCTTTTCCGACGGGTATTCTGGAAGAGCGACTTTCTCGCTGGCGAAGCCCACAACTTCTGGAGGGAAGTCAAGAGAGCTGAACCTGGCGGCCTACCAATCCAAGCATGGAAGGACTGGATCTCGAAACGCGGAATGAGCGTTGGACAATTCTACAATATGATTCACGGACTTGTCGGAGCAGGTTTCATAGAGAAGCGCGATTCCAAGTGGCACATGAGCGAAGGATTCATGCAAGAACTAGAACAAATGATGAAGGTCTATTCCTCCGAAAGTGGATACGAAGCCAGGATGAAATAGGTCATCCAAAAAACTGGACGATCGAGATACATCCAATAAATCGGATGCAACTAACGGCAGTTTTTCAAAACTCGCCCGTTCAGATCGATTTCTCCATTCCTAATTCTTGTAGTCGAGATTGGCTTCCCGTCCGCAGCCGTCACCAAATTGACGATTCGCAGGTCCACCGGCTGCAGACCATTCTGCTTCCTGCGTTCATTCAGTCTTCGACCACTTGCAAGGGTCTTCCTGCTGACTACCAGAGCCTGAAGCTTCCTTCGCCGTGCAGCAGGTCCGTAAGGCTCACGAAGAGCAGTCACCCTCGCCCGCGACAACCACCCTCGAGTTTTCAGAAACACGTTCAGGTCATGAACTCGACTTGAAAACGAACGAACTTGGTGTTTCTTATCTAGCCTCGCAACAAATCGGTCGCTCGTAACTCCGATCAAGACCAAGTCTCCGAGCCTGAAAGCTTCAGAAAGCAATTGACGGTGGCCAGCGTGTAAGACGTCGAATGTTCCTCCGAGAGCCACGAGTTTGTAGGGATGAGCTGACTGGTGCAAGTCGTGGGCATTTTGGGTTCCGGATTTTAAGGATAAACTTTGGGCTGCAGTGAGCAATTCCTTCGATTTTCTGGAGAGAGGAAAATCGCACCATAGGGTCGTGGGACGCACGGTTCGAAGTCGCCCAGTCCTCGGTCTGACAGCGACGAGTACTCCTATCCTCATATCCGCGATCGGCCCAATAGCAACATGGGGAGTGAAGTTGGGTTCGGACTCTAGATCCCCTCGGGCACGTCAAAGGTTCACCTTTTCCGGTCCAACAAAGAAAGAGAAGAAGGAAAGGGTGACGACTGATGATATTCTTGAGAGTTTGACCAGACAAGCAGAACTGAGGAAGAGGCTTGGAGAAAAGGATGCGGTCAGACTAGAGGAGATTGCCGAGACGGAGGAGTTGAACCGTTTTCAGGGGTTCAATCCTGAACCGGTGACTACGCCGAGTATTGAAAGGAACAGAAGCTTCGCACATCTCGCCTTCATCCTTATGCTTCTCTGCGGACTGACGGTAGTATGGTTATACCGTTCAGTCGCCAAGTCGTTTGATATTGCATCATTGACCGGAATCGTTCAGAAATCTGGAGTCCAATCGATCTTCGCCAACCAGGCCCAACTCGGGACTATCGCATTAGGCGCTGTAGCGATTGCTCTTTGGATTCGACACAGAAGGCGAAGCTCAGGCGTTCAGTTTGTCTCCGCCTAGGCCCTGCCAGGTTTGAGGGACGCCCTTCGTTGGAGGTTATAAGACGGCGAAAAACGGGCTTGACTTGTGTCAAACGATTCTCGTACAAGCGGGACGGAAAAATCCAATCCATACTTGACCTCTCCAACTGTTGTCTTTTCCCTCACACTCATTTGCGTTTATGTGGCGATTGGATTCTTGGTAGGAGACTTCGTCAGCCCTATCTCCATTCTCCCAAATTCAAGGCTGCTCCAGGTTCTTGTCCAGTGCGACGGTCCCTTACCTTTCTATCCTTGGACATTGGTGACTTCGATCTTTCTTCATGCAAGTGTGATTCACATCGCGAGCAACATCCTATTCCTGTTGCTCTTTGGCTCCATACTTGAGGAACAAGTTACGAAGACTCGTTGGATAACAACTTTTTTCCTCACCGGTGTTGCCGGAAGCCTCACCTTCGTCGGGTCTGATCTCGCAGGCTTTCTTCTAACCAACTTCCCTAACCCGTCCTCTTTGAGTTGTGGCGTGGGAGCATCGGGCGCAGTCTACGGAATAATGGGAGCTGCAACAGGGCTTAGAGGCGTCATTCTGATCATATTCATCGCTGGCTTGGATATCTTTGCAGGCGGGGGCTTCTTCGCACACATCGGAGGTCTTATCACCGGGCTTCTTCTTCGACGATTCTGGAACTCGGACCTCAAGAACTTCTAGCGTTGACAGAGGTAGGGAACTTTGACCCGGGACTCTATTGGATGTGAGAGATCATTTGGATCGAACCTGACCTTCTTGCCTTTAGTTGTCTGACCTCCGACACACACTCCCGGAACAAATACGTTTCGATTTCTACGATGGAACGCAAGATTCGTTCCCCCATCTCCTTCGTACCTAGGAACATATTGGTCCTAAGTTCGAGTCTCAAACGATCTCCAGACCACGACCGAGAACTAACCAATTTTCGCGTTGTTCCCACATCTCGACCTCTTGGTATCATCTATGAAAGCGGAATGTAGGAGGAAATCCAATTCTTGGCACTATATGTTTTCTCTCCATTAGTTTGCAGCGGTTTTACCCTAACAAGCAATTGCCGGCGGCTCTCGTTTAGTGTCATCGTCGAGCGTTAACTTGCGTGACAGGGGTGGAACTGCTTCTTCTAACGATCGCGGCTTGGTTACGTGATTGCGTGCGACTTGAGACTCTTTCTTGGGCCTGAAAAGGGCGTCCACATGTGATAATGAATCCGGGCGGTCCCACCACATTGCGGTTTCCCTAGCGGATGTCTCGGGAGTTTCGTCTTGAACACTCTTACTGGACCGAGGGATATTCGACATCGGGTATGGTAGCCCGGGGGAGATTCGAACTCCCGTCAGCAGGTTGCTCCAACCCCTCTGTTTGAGGGGATCCAGAGCCGACTAGGGACGCTTCCGTGTTCTGGCCCGAAACGCCCATGCTATGCTAGACCACTACACCACCGGGCTACGAAGTTCTCGGTTGCCCCTCGACCAGTCATAATAGGTTTCGTCGACCCCACGATCTCAAATCCGACGAAACAACAAGCCTGTTCATGTCATCTGCCGTAGAACCCGCGGCAACGCAGAATCCTAGGGGGATTAGCAGGCGAATCGCCCAAAATAACCCCCAATCTTGAATCAAGAACGACCCCTAGATCCCGCGTTAGGATCGTTCGGGAATTGATGAGATAACTCCCGCAAACGTCTTTCCATCTAACCGTGGATCACGCTCTGAATCACCGATCTCGCCCATTATCCCTGCCGGACAGGAAATCCTCTCGACAAAAAGGGGGGTACTAGCGAGTGGGTCTCGAGACACAAGACCGCATCCTCCGTCCAGCAGGATGCCTGAAAGGAACAGGGAGACCGAAGCGGCCGGAACCCGACCTAGCCTATATACTTGTCGAAACACTTATATGCAAAATCGAGCGCGTCGCTTTCGCTTTCCGAGCTTGGACTCTTCTAAAGCCCCCTCCGAGACCGGTCCACCAGGCGGGGACACCCACGGTCCGCGGAAACCCAGGGAAAAAACCATGAGCACACCATCCCCGAGCACACACGCACCAAAAGTTCACGTCTGTCCTGAGTGCGGAAGCCTCAATCTCATAGAAGACTTCGACCAAGGCGAAACGATCTGCCAAGACTGCGGCCTAGTCCTATCGCAGAACTTGATGAGCAGAGGACCCGAATGGCGAGCGTTCACCAAGGAAGAGAAAGATGAGAGGGGACGTGTCGGAATACCCACTTCATTCTCCATCCACGACAAGGGACTCTCAACTGTCATCGATCGAGTCAACAGAGACGCTTTCGGCAGACAACTGCCCTTCGAGACGAGAATGGAGATGCTCCGGCTCCGCAAATGGCAGATCCGAACTCGAGTACACTCATCATCCGATCGCAACCTAGCCCAGGCAATGGCCGAACTGGACCGTCTAACAGACAGACTGCACGTCCCAGCAAACGTCAAAGAAGACTCCGCAGTCGTGTACAGAAAAGCGCTCGACAGTGGGCTAGTGAGAGGCCGTTCAATCGCAGCAATAGCCGCCGCGTCATTGTACGCGGCATGCAGATCCAGCGAGACCCCGAGAACGCTCAAAGAAGTTGCCTCCGCAAGCCGGATCAAGAAAAAAGACGTCGCACGCTGCTATCGCCTCCTGCTCAGAGAGCTAGAGATGGCCATGCCGGTCGAAGATCCTATCCGCTGCATCTCCAAGATCGCAAGCAGAGCAGAAATCACGATACAAACTCAGCAATCAGCAATTCAAGTATTGAAAGACGCCAGAAAAAAGGGCGTCGTAGCCGGCAAAGACCCGATGGGCCTGGCTGCTGCAGCCCTCTATGTCGCCTGCGTCCTCCAGGGCGAGAAAAAGACCCAGAAAGAGATCGCAGAAATCGCCAATGTCACAGAGGTCACCGTCCGAAACAGGTACAAAGGCCTCAAGGACGCACTCGGCCTAACCGCCTGAAACGGTGAACTAGCGAAGATACTGGCGCATACTCTGAATATTGTTGAACACAGTACTCCACTGAGGCGCCGGACTCGGCTTGGCAGTACTATACCCGGTCATTGATATAGAGAACTTCACCCTCGGATCCCTAGAATAGTAATAAATGATATCCAGTTTTCGCTTCGGGTTAGCGTTGTAAAGACTCCTCTTCAACGCATTGAACAGGTATTTGTTAAAGAACTCAAGCTCAATCGAGACGGTTATCCGCTCACTCAATAGAGAACCTTCTAGATCGCCCAACCGTATATGTTGGCTATACCTATTTATCGATAGCCCCTAGACCCGACAAACCCTCAACAGGTCCCCTAGAAAGCAGTAGACACCCACAGCAATCCAGAGAGAACCCAAGCAGCAAATGGCTCCAGAACTCAATCTCCGTAAACCCCGAATACGCCAACCCCTGAACCCATCTTTACCCGGGTAACAATCGGAATTTTACCGCAGAAAGCGCTGAACACTACAGAACCATGACGGAAAAGACCACTGTGATCCTCGCTCTTGGACTGGCTTGGCTCTTCTGGTTCCTCTTCTTCCTCTACCTAGGTGTGTAGCCCCGGGCTACTGAAGGCACGCTTAAATACGCAAACCAACCACCAGCATGTCGTGGACGATTACAAGGGAGAACTGGGCTTCTAGAATGGCCGACGTCTGTTCTACCTGCGGCCTTCCAAAAGATCTCTGCGTTTGCGGCACCATCAGCATGGAGCAGCAGACGGTAAAAGTGCGAATGGAGATGCGCAAGTGGGGCAAACCCGCCACTATAGTTGAGGGAATAGACGGAAAGAGCGTTGACCTTCCAGATCTCGCAACGAAACTAAAGACATATTGTGCTTGCGGCGGAACGTCCAAGAACAACGCCATCATTCTTCAAGGAGATCATCGCGACAAGGTGAAAAAAGTCTTAGTTGGATACGGGTTTCCAGAAGCAAGTATAGAACTCCACTAGGTCGCTTAGAGCCTGTCCAGTGTAAAAGAAATCCTTAGCTCATTGCGACGAGGTCCCATAGGACTACGAACATGTCCTCATTGTGGTTGGTCAGTGGAAAGGTCTCGAGGACCGCTCGAGGGATGGATCTTGCCGGTAAGGTACGTTTGCAAGAGCTGCGGTTATGAAGGATTCATTGCTTTGGAAGAAGAGAGAGAAGCCGAACCCTAGGATGCTCGAGACGGAAAACGTCGGAAGAGTTCAATCATTTCTGATTCGAACACCTCTGGACGGAACCTCTTTGCCCTTGCGGATGAGGCTGTCGAAAGCCTCTGCCGGAGACGGTCATCATTCGTCAGTGCGGAAATCTGGCCCACGGCTGTGGGCAGGTCGCGCCAGCGGAAACCAACATCCGCAGTCACTATCTCCCTCGGCCCTCCACTATCATGAACGACCGGGACGCATCCGGCAGCCATAGCCTCGACGATTGTTATTCCGAAATGCTCGCCTTTGGCGCAATGAACATAGGCCATCGCCCGACCAAGAATATCTCTAACCTTCCTCAAAGGGGAGAGAACGAAGGACACATTGTCAGGTGCTCCCTGGCGCAACTGCTCATAGTACGTCGATCTCTTTTCTGGGAGACTGGCTATCGCGAGAAACCTCGTTTCAGGGAGGAGTCGCGCTAGATCAACAAACAAGTCAAATCCTTTTTCTGGAACAAGTCGACCAACAGTCACTACCAAGTTCTCTCGACCCCGTCGGCCCCCGTATTCGGAATAATCTTGAATCGGACAAGGTGGGTATAGAGTAGTGGAATCGCGTCCCCACTTCTCTTTGACGAATCCTTTCGTGTAGTCCGACACGCTGAGTAAGGTCCCAACGCGGCCTACGTGCTTGCGGTAGTATTCGCTCGCTGGCTTGTAGTATAATTGCCAGATGGGAGAGGATGGATTGACCGCCAAGTGTGAGAAGCTTTCTGTAAAATAACAATACTGCGCCACGGGCCTGGGGGTAGAAGGCACATTTGCGATGTCCTGTGTGCTCAAAACAAGATCGAAACTGTCGATCGACGATAGTCTCCTAATCTGAAACCAATTGTAGATCAATCTCGGATAGAGAAGACCACGCTGGCCTGAAACCGACCTGAATGCGGGATAATACAAACGTTTGATATCATTGAAGACCCCGGAGTAACCATAGAAATCCTCAAAACTGGTTTCATCGAACTCCTCTGCAAGAAGGTGAACTTCATGGCCAGCCTTGGTCGCGGCTATGATCGAGTGGATGGCAACTCTCTCTCCCCCGCCCTTAACGCTCAATCGAGGGTGAACGAGCAGTATCTTCATGGATTAGCATCCTTGAGTCGGGAAGACTGAACCGATGTACGGTTAACTGTCTCTAGACTTCCACATCTCTACGGTCTGGTTCAATCCCTCTCGTAGACTGTAGGATGGTTTCCAATTGAGTTCCTTGGAAATCTTCGAGTTGTCTAGGACCAAGTATTGCGGGTCCTGCGATTTGGGTCGTTGAGGGTAGCCGGGGGGATAAGATCCAAAAACAATTTTCCCCTTGAACCCTATCATAGTCGTCAGAATCTTGGCCAACTCAGAGTTAGTGACAGGGTTGCCAGGAGATACATTGTAGACTTGGCCTATGGCCTTTGGCGACCTAGCAGATAGGACGTAAGCGCTTACATGGTCTTCCGCAAACATGTAGTCTCGGACAGAGTCAGGAGCTCCAACATAGCAAGTTTCTCCAGCCAACATCTTGGAGACGAGGTATTCTGTGTAGAACCCTACTTCACCGGTCCTTCCATAGCTATTGATAGGACGCAGCACGGTTCCCTTCAGATGATATACACGATTGGCCATCTGAACGTATTGGTCTGCCGCCGATTTCGTGACAGCGTAAGGAGAAGCTGGGTTCAATAACGCACTTTCCCCGATAGGCCTGTCACCTTCTTGCCAGCCATACACCTCTGCGGTCGACGCTGCGATCAGTCGAGCGTTCGGCGCCTCCGCAAGAATTGCGTGGACCAGATTTACCGTTCCCTCAAAGTTTGTGGCGATGTAAGGGTACGGATCGTCGAAAGAGAGTCTGACCGGGGTTAGAGCTCCCAGATGGAAGATTATTTCCGGCTCCGACGCGTCCACTGCAGATAATATGGAGTGAAATGTTCCAAGGTCCCCCTCGATGAGGTGGACTTGGGAGACCACCTTCCTGATTCTACCTAATTCTCGTTCAGATGTATGTCTGACTAGCCCATGAACATTGTACCCATCCTCAACCAGGCGAGACGCGAGTCTTGAGCCGATGAAACCGGTAATCCCTGTGATTAGAACGTTCATCTTGTCGATCGCCTCTTCAATTCTTCATCAGCTTCCTCTAGTTCCCTCAACGAGTTAACCGTGATGAAAGAGCCCGGATGTCTGAACGCTTTTAGCTGCTTCATTTGTGCGAGTTTCGGAAACGTGGTTCGTTCAACATCGCCCCTCATAGGGAGGTATTTCAGTACTTTCCGGTCGAAAACGTATACTCCCATCGAGCAGAATACTTGATCTAAGACTGGCTTCTCGACGAATCCCTTGCAGTAGCCGTTACGATCAACCTCGACGAGACCGAAGGGAAGCCGAGGGTGGACAACCGCCACCGAGGCCAAAGGCCGACCCTCCAGATGATTCTTGTATATTGTGCCTAGTCTGAGATCCGTTATTTGATCCCCGTTGAGCGCAAAAAATGAAGGAGCGTCGACAAATCGCGAAATGGCAAGGCGGAAACCCTCGCTCGTTCCACCTTCTACGCTATGGGTGCTGTATCGGATACTTACTCCGAACCTTTTTCCTGATCCGAAGTAGCGAATTATTTTCTCCTTCAGATAGGCGACACCTATTACAAGATCGGTCACACCGCTTTCCTGGAGCCATTCGACAACCCATTCGAGGAGGGGTTTTCCTCCTACTTTGACGAGTCCTTTTGGGATATCGTGAGTGATCGGCCTAAGTCTAAGTCCTTCGCCTCCGGATAGGATTACAGCGGTCTTGGGGGGTTTCATCTAGCCTGGCCGCTTCGTGATTGGACCATTCTTTGGTGGGCGAATGGAGCTACTCGATGTTAATTGCGAGCAAATAGACGATTGATGCAATTACAACGAAGAAGGCGAGAGGCACATACCACAGCAGGAGACCTCCGGTTACTAACACTATCAGCGCGCCCAAGTCAGCCTTGTCTTTTCTCTTTGACCAATCTATGTTCCAGATTCCGAGGGAATAGAGGCTCACAGCTAAGACCCCGAGGACGGCCGCGACATTGAAGAATAGGACGGGAAAGATGGAACCGCCAATTGGCTTGTCATTGGGTACAGTAGGAACGATATTTACGATTGGTCCAAGCAAGAATCGGAGGCCGAAGACTTCTCCGATACCGAAAACGGCCCATGCTAAGGGAAGTATAAGAAGCCGTTTCTCCAATAGCCTTCGCGAATTGCCCGCCAACCGATATTTCATATAAACGTTAGGCGCAATCCAAGTTGAAGAGACAATGAATCTCATGAGATTGATCTTTCGCAGCTGGTACTACTTCCGAATAGGATATGGAACGTACGTGGCGTTTCCGCTCGGCTTTGTGAGCACCATGATTGTCATATACGAGCTCGCATTGAAGGATGTGCCGCAGATCCACGACTACTTTCCTCATTTGTACATTTTCGGAATTATCGCCTTGCTTATCATAGGTCCGGTAAGCATTTACGCCGGGCTGTACCACATCAAACGTACGGGAGCTTACTCCGCGGAGGCTTCGGTACTTACCGAATCAAATCCCTACGTCTACAAGGCGATACCGGGGAAGGAGCGCGAGGTCTTCCTTCCGTTGATGATGCTTACTGCGAAAGGGCTTGCAAAAATGATGGAGCAACAGCGCTCAATTACGTCAGAAGAGCAAATGGAATTCCAGGCAGTACTGGAAAAGGCGAGTGCGTTGATCGAGGGCTCCTCTATAGGTCTGCCAAAAAATAGATCAAAGGATTAGGGCGATTGGTTCCTACGACCATATGTTGACTCCTTGCTTCAAATCTAGGCTACAGCATGGGCTCTTAGAGGCTCTCTAGTAACAAAGGGATAATTAGCACTCCGGACGGGCGGGCGATTGGAAGCAGATGAGCGAAGACCTTCCTCAAACGAAATATGTCGTGGAAGTCACCGTTCCCGAAAAAAGCACTTCGACTCCAAAACAGTACATTCAGGGTCTCAAGGGAGTGGTAGGGGGGAAACAGTTGGCTAGAATGAAGAAGGAAGCGGTAGACTGTCCAGTGCTCTCGAAGACTGTCTCTTTCGCTCAATGCTTTGCATGTCCCAACTTCATTCGGCGAGTAAAGGGAAAGGTGGACTGTAGAGGCTTTCCTCTGCCCACCTCTACCTGAGAGGGTCGACTCTAAGGCAAGGGCGTCGCCCTGGTTGAACGAAGAAGCCCAGAAACTCATGGAAGAGCTTGGCCTTTCAAGGGAAGGATGCTCAATCTATTTCTCTCTCCTGGAAAAGCCGTCAGGAGAAACTATTGAGCAGATACTGGCTCATTCGAGCTTTTCCTCGCGAGACGCTGAACGAGCTGTGAAGGAGCTTGTTGAGAAGGGAATAGTTCGTGTCAGTAGCAACAAACTGGAAGCGTCCGAACCCAAGCAGTTCGTGGCGAGAATTCAGGATATAAAAAGGACGGAGATGTCCAGGGATCTTGACGCGCTTAACGCGAAGAGTGCGCGATTATTGTCGCTGTTGGAGCCACAGTACTGGGAGCTGAGGCTTGGCGTCAAGCCCGAGGACCTTCTCGAACCATTGCCGACACTTGAAGAAATGGAAGTTCGGACAGTCAAGGTGATCGCGAACTCATCGAAAAAAATCTTCATCTCGGCCGAGACGTTTAGCTGGTTCGGCAAAGTCAAAGAGGAAATCTACCGAGCGATAGAGAGAGGAGTAAGATTTCGGCTCCTCATGACCGCAAAGGACTCTGAGGCTGTCTCACGAGCTCGAGAAGCAAAGGGGTTAGGAATGGAAGTCCGACAACCTAGGGAAGACTGGTATCCCGTCAGAGGCACATTGTCCGATGACAAAGAGCTTGTCTTCCTCATATGGGCCTCAAACGAGAAAGATGGCAGACGGCCAAAATTCTTCAGGCCTCACTTCACCAAGAACAACGGGATGATCCGGGTCTTCACCGACGCGTTTGACAAACGCTGGTCGGACGCAAGCCCAATCTAGGAAAGAATCTGACTCGATCCCTGTCGATGCACACTCGTGCACGGCCTCGCTAACTCGAGTTCGAGCGAACTGACTGGAATCCTTAAGGTTGCTTTCACAGAAGGCTGAGAGATCCACTCATGCGACGCGGGACTCGGTCGCTAAGACCCCCTATTTTCTGGAAACCGTTTCTTGTCTGGCGTTGATCTTGGGCGATTCTGGCTATTCAGGGGGCAATTCTATGTCCAGATGAGAATAGAGAGAAGCTGACAATTCCGAACGAATTTCCGGAATGTCTAGCGGCGCTTCCCAGATTCAAGATCAGGGCTTATTCCGGGCGAGTTTCCTTCACTTTACCGCTTTCATGACCAGAGGTCGAAACTCGTTCAGTATTTCTTGTAAAGTGTTTTCCGTTTTCCCTTCAGCGTAAAGCCTCAGCAAAGGCTCCGTGCCGCTGGCCCTGACCAGAACCCATCCTCGTCCCTCGATGTCCACCCGAATGCCGTCAAGGCTACTGGATATCCTCCCCCGCAGTTTGGCCTTGAAAGAGCTGATTGCGCGATCTTTTGCGCCTTCCCTGCAAGGTATTTTCTCCTTAACCATGTAGAACTTGGGAAGCTCATCCAGGAGCTTGGAAAAGGGTCTCTGATTCTTGGAAATTGCGTTTACAACTAGGATTGCAGCCATTGTTCCGTCTCTGACGGGATGATGAGGAGCGTAGAAGATTCCTCCGTTCTCTTCACCCCCAAGCAAGGCACCTACTCTTACGACGGTTCTCGAGACTTCGATGCTGCCTACTTTAGTAAGAATCAGTTTGCCCTTTCCTTTCTTAGCGATCTCCGATACCATCATCGAAGTGTTGATGGGCGTTACAATTATTGCCCCAGGATTGCTCTTTAACAACTCGTTCTCAATGAGCGCGAGGGTGCGATCGCCGGGTTGAACGATACCGGTCTCGTCGACAAAGATTGCCCTGTCGCCATCCCCATCGTGAGCGATTCCCAAATCGGCCTGTTCTTCTCTTACAATCTTCGAGAGAGAACCAAGACTTTCGGGACGCGGTTCCGAATTCCGACCGGGGAAATCGCCATCAATCACATCGTTAATACAAATCACGCTTGCGCCAAGATTCCTAAGCAACCTCGGGGTGGTGAGGGCCGCGACTCCATTGCCAGTATCGATGACGATCTTCAGATTCTTGATTCTATCTCTTGCAATGACTTGGCTCTCAAGCTCCTCAAAGTAGGATTCTATCCGGTCCTCTCTGAAAACCCGCTTCCCCGGACGTTGGCTCGTCCGCCAGGTGTCCCGATGAATCAGCGCTTCCATCTTCTCTTCTTTCAAACGGGGAATCTCAATCCCGTCAGAATCGACTATCTTGAATCCATTGTACTCCGGTGGGTTGTGACTCGCCGTTACAATCACTCCTGCCGAGGAGGAGGTATGCTTTACCATGAACTCCAAGGTGGGAGTAGTTATCAAACCCCGATCCTCCACATCGTTCCCTTGGGATAGCAGACCCGCCGCAACTCCTTCGAGCAGTGTTAAACTCGAAATTCGACCATCTCTGCCGACTAATACTCTCTGTTTAGGAAACAGTGCTCCTAAGGCCGAGCCGACGCGAAAAGCCTGGGCCGAGTCTATCTCTTTTCCAGCGAGTCCCCTAATTCCATTTGTTCCAAAAAGCCTTTGTGCCCTCGCCATCCTGCTAATCCTCCATATCCTACCTCCTAACATAGAACAATCGAATTAGGAGGCACCTCTGATCCCGCTGGGACATTTAGCTGTCCTGCAATTATTGACCCACTGCCTACTCTCGACCCCTTCCCGATTACCACTTTCTCACCGATGACGGCGTCTTCTACGATCGTCTTCTGACCAATCACGGTTTCTTCAAACACTATCGAGTTCCGAACGACAGCTTGATCCCCTAGACTCACTCTGTCACTAAGGATCGTTAGCGGTCCCACTCTTGCGCCCGCTCCTAAGTGTACATTCGATCCCAAATATGCAGGTGGCACAACATTTCTCCGCTTCTCCATGTCCCCTCCAAGCTTACTCGCGGTAGACTCTTGCTTCTCCAAGAGCTCTCTGTTAGCCCGCACATATTCCGAAACTCTACCAATGTCGTACCAGAATCCATCATGGATCCACGCCCGTAACCGGCCTTTCTCTGCCAGCTTGGGAAAAACGTCTCTCTCCAAGCTGAAGGCTCGGCCGGCTGGAATCGAGCCTATCAAGCTTGGACTTAGAACGTACACTCCCGCGTTTACCCGAGTAGTACCTGAAGTAGCTTCGGATTTTTCCTCGAACTTCCTGACCACTCCGTTGGAATCGGCTAGAACTGAGCCATATGGAGAGGAATCACGAACAGAGACCAACGCAATTGTTGCGTCGGCATTTTTCTCTTGATGAAGTGCCAGCATACCTCTAATGTCGATATCGCTTACTATATCGCCGTTTATTACGAAGAAGGGGTCATCCACGCCCAACCTGTTGGCTGCAAGCAAAATCGGACCAGCAGTTCCTAGCGGAGATTCCTCCGCAGAAAAAGTGACTGTCGCGCCTCCTATACTGTGCGCTACTTCGACCTTCAACCTCTCTGAAAGATGATTGACTGCAAGGATGATTTGGTCGACTCCACCGGAGCTGAGCCAGCGAGCCATCAACTCAACGAGCGGCACACCAACAATCGGAAATAACAACTTCGGCTTAGAGCAGCTGAGAGGCCGCAACCTTGTTGCGAAACCTCCTGCGAGTATCAACCCTCTCAACTTTATCCTCCGGGACCCCTGAATTTCGATCCGGGAGCTCCCCTATATTGTCTTTAGAGCCGGACACAGAATAGTTTGGAACTACCGATGTCCAAGAGAACGGAGCACGTGATTATCTGGAGGTTGAATACTGACAGTTAAGATGGCGTCGTCATTTTCCCCGTGCCAGATCACCGGTTTCTTTCGCATACACGACACTCCCAGCGATCCATTGAAGATCGGATCGACCGGGGCTGGAGTGAATCTTCAACAAGGAGTGACGACTTCAGTAAGGCTCAGCCCCGCTTCGCGAACCAAACTCATTATCTCATTTAACGGAAAACCACTCGCCCACCCAGTGGTTTCGAGAGCGGTTGTTCAAGAACACCTAGAAAGAACATCGGAGACGTTGACAGTGAATGTCTCTCACAAAGGGATTCTTCCAATGGGTTGCGGCTACGGGACTAGTGGTGCCGGAGCACTAAGCCTGTCCCTAGCTCTCAACCAGGCTCTGGGATCCCATCTTAGTAATGTTGAGGCTGCGCAGATTGCTCACAAGGCAGAGGTGAAATGCAAGACTGGCCTAGGAACCGTTACCTCTGCGTTCTACGGAGGACTGGTGATACGGACCCGTCCGGGGGCCCCCGGAATCGCAAAAGTCAAGAAAGTCATTCCGTCGTCTTCACTAAGAGTTGTTTCGGGTGCATTCGGACCGATATCAACCGCAGATGTCTTGACCAACGCCTCTTTGAAGAGGCGAATCAATCGATGTGGAAGTGGATTGATCGCTCTGCAATCTGAGAGCCCTGAGACCAAGACTTTCATCAGATTATCGCGAAGGTTCGCAGATTGCCTCGGATTATTCTCCCCGCGACTACGCGTAGCCATTGCACGGATGCAGCGGGGACAGATGATGTCGAGTATGATGATGATTGGGGAGTCGCTGTTCACCGTAGTTCGTTTCGACCTCGTCCCTAAAGCCAAGGCGGCTATCAAATCAACAGGTCTTACTCCGGTAGTTAGCAAAATCTCAGGACGCGGAGCTGTAATGTTTTGAAAATATCACCCAACCACCCCCGGTTTAGATCCCTTCAGACTAGAGAGCAACTTGTCCGAGGATTTCAAAACGGAATCGTGGCAACGCAGGGTTTGATCGCCCACGGCCGTGGAGAGGCCTTCGATTATCTGTTTGGTGAGATCACGCCAAAATCCTCTCGGCTGTCGACCGAGGCCGCCGCTGCGTTTCTACTGAGCGCAAGAAACCCGGTGATATCCATCAACGGCAACACTGCCGCTCTCGTACCACGAGATATCGTCAAACTTGCGAATCTAGTCCCTGCCGGGCTGGAAGTAAATCTGTTTCACAGAAGCCTCGTCCGAGAACGAAGAATCGATTCCTTGCTCAGGCGCAATGGCGCGAAGCAAGTGCTTGGGGTGAACGCCAGACCCAGAATTCGGATCCGAGGAGTGGCCAGCGCAAGACGCAGCGTCGATGCCGCGGGAATAGGTGACGCTGATGTTGTATTGATCCCGCTGGAAGACGGCGACCGAGCTGAAGCACTTAGAAAGGCTGGCAAAGCAGTGATAGCGATAGACCTCAATCCAATGTCGCGAACTTCGCGGGCCGCCTCAGTCACTATTGTCGACAATATCATCCGAGCTATTCCGGAATTGCTTCGCATCACGCTGAGAATGAAACCTCTTTCGAAGTCCAGACTAAACAAAATGTCATCAAAATTCGACAATGAGGAGAATCTTGCGAGAGCAATGAAGGATCTTATCCACTACATGCAAGGATGGGCCTAGGCATGAAGGGAAATTCTAACACAGAGAGAAAGAAAGTAACGGTAGCCGACTTTTTGAAAATGAAGACTCAGGGTCAGCGGATCGTAATGGTGACGTCATATGATTACCCCACATCAATTATCGCAGATGATGTCGGAGTTGACTCGATCCTCGTCGGAGACTCCTACGGGATGGTCGTTCTAGGCTACGACACAACTATTCCCGTAACGGTCGAAGAACTTCTTCCAGTATGCCAAGCAGTCAAGAGAGGTGCGAGTCATTCACTGTTAATCGGCGATATGCCGTTCCTTAGCTTTCAAATCTCTGAAGAGGATGCGATAAGAAACGCGGGACGTTTCATCAAGGAAGGAAGAATGGAGGCAGTCAAAATCGAAGGAGGAAGGGAAATGGCACATATTTCGAAGGCAGTTTCGAACGCGGGCATACCTGTGCTCGGACACATCGGGCTCACGCCGCAAACCGCAACTCTCCATGGAGGGTATAGAATTCAGGGAAAGAGCGCTCAATCTGGAAAAGGACTCGTTGAGGATGCCAAGTCATTGGAAGAAGCGGGAGTGTTCGGGATTGTTCTTGAACTGGTCACCGAAGAAGTGGCAAAAGTCATCACGCAAACCGTTTCAATCCCGACCATTGGTATTGGCTCGGGGAGATACTGCGATGGCCAAGTACTCGTCTTGCACGACATTCTCGGACTCTACCCTAGATTTGTGCCAAAATTCGCAAAGCAATACGCAGATGTTGCCTCAACGATAAAAAAAGCCATGGGGGAATACGCATCAGAGGTCCGTCAAGGAAACTTTCCCGGAGAGAAACACGTCTTCAAAATGGAAGACTCAGAACGGAACAAGCTCGACTCAAGCTAGAAGTCCTGAAAACTTGCACTTCGGCATTGTCGGCGCAGGAGCCATTGGTTGTCTCTTCGGCGCAAGATTGAGAATGGCGGGGCACGATGTCACACTAGTACATCACGACCCAGTTGTAGTCCGAGCCATCAAGAGGAATGGTATTAGGCTCCAAGACCTAGACCGAACCCTCACCGAGGTTCGCGTATCCGTTCGAAAGGGTCCAACAAAGCTACTCGGAACAGACGTTCTGATTATTGCGGTGAAAGCCTACGACACCAGAGTAGTAGCCACGAGTTATCGCGGAATCGTGCCTCCTGAGACCAACATCTTGAGTCTTCAAAACGGCCTCGGCAATGTTGAGACCCTACAATCCTCGTTCAAAAACGAAGTTCTCGCAGCATCCACCACGGAAGGAGCACTCTCATCAGGCCCAGGATACGTGACGCATACGGGGAGAGGGCTGACGCTTGTTGGACCCACAGGAAGAACAGATTCCAGCTTGCGCATCAAGATGGCGTTCGACGGAGCCGGATTTAGGACAAGAACCAGTTCCAACATCCGCGGAGTGCTGTGGACGAAAGCCATCGTCAATGCAGCAATAAACCCGCTTTCAAGTTTGACCAGGCTACCCAATGGTGCGCTGGCCAAGAACCGGGTGATCCACGGGATCGCCCAACGCGCAATAGACGAAGGGATCTTGGTTAGCCATGCCGCACGCGTTCGACTTGTCGGAGATCCTAGAAAACTATGGCGGAAGATCTTGTTGTCAACTAAACCCAACAAGTCTTCAATGCTCCAAGACATAGAAAGAGGCAGGACTACGGAAATTAGACAACTAAATGGCGCAATAGTTTCCCGTGGAAGAAGAGCGCGAATTAAGACGCCCGTAAACGAGATCTTAACAGAACTGGTGTTGGGTATGGAAGAATCGTCTAGTACGCCAATGTCGAACAACTAAACGGGTTACGGGAACGAACAGAGTGTCAGTTCTTACATGCGGTTCTCGTCTTGCCAGATTTCAAGGCCGTGTCACATACACGAATGGCTTCAATGGCATCTTCCCCAGATGGGATGGGGTCAAGATCATCCCTCACGACCTTCATGAAGTATTCAAGTTCCAAACGCAACGGCTCATCATATCGAATGTACGGTTTGGTCATCATTTTTGAATTTTCAACCGTAATCTCTTGAGTTATGTAGTCCAAATTTATTGTAGCCTCGCTCCCCGTAATTATCAGGGTGCGAACTTTGCGAGGTGTTAACCAGTTCGCGTCCAGGAATCCCGTGACGCCTCGGCTGAACCGTAGCATGATCTCTGCGTAGTCCTCAAAAGAGTGCTTCAAGGATCCGGTCTGAGCGTAGACTACTGAGACATTGTCTTCTAGCAGAAACCGTATGATGTCAATGTCATGTATTGCCGTATCTTTGATTACTCCAACGTCTCCTATCCTGATTGGCCAACGAGCGACACGCCTGCCAGTGGCGATAATGACCTGTCCTGCAGCCTTCTGGGTCAGTAGCTCCTTGACAAATCGAACTCCCGGGTTGAACCGTTCAATAAATCCGACCATAAGCTTCAACCCGGCTTTTGAACTCGTGCGGACGAGCTTGCGAGCTTGTTCCTGGTTACCTGTCATTGGTTTCTCGACCAAGAGGTTCTTTCCGGCCTCGAGAACTCTCGTCCCGACTTGAAAGTGAGTATGTGTAGGTGTTGCGACAGTCACGGCTTCTATTTCGGAAATGCGCAGAAACTCCTGTGTGTCGGTATACCATGGAACCGAGTATTTCGAGCCAACCTGTCGTGCTCGCTCGCGATTAGCGTCGCAGATTCCAACAAGATTGCACTTTGGATTTTGGCGGAGGACTCGGACCTGATTCTCTCCCCAGAATCCGGTTCCTATAACGCCAGCGCCGACACGTTTCATGTCCCCGAGCTGCCTCTTCCAATAGAAGTATAGAAGAGGCCTGCTCTCTCTACATTTGAAGCTTCCAGAACCCGTGACAGATCACATATCGCCCCTGGACGGCTCATTTCAGAGGCCAGTTTCTGCGGACTTACTTCTCCGAAATCCGACCTCTCTAGCGCTACCAGCGCGCAGCTCGTCTTCGAAGCAGCTCTCAATGGAGTGTTCTCCACCCTAACGCCGTCGCTTAGGACTCCGGCTTCGAACCACCTGTTGTCCCTGCCAGGATACACCGAAAGAATCGCGCCTCTTCGTTCAAGGGTTTGAATGATTTGTGGCGGACTGGGCTTCGGATCTCGCGGAGACTCGAGCCCACTGAAACCCAATATGGCGATTCTAGAGTGGCGGAAGCGTTTTCCGCAAAGGGCCAAAGCATTCTTGACCAAGTCTAGAACTTTTTGTTCGCCTGCGTCATTGATTCGTCGAGCCGCTCGGACCACGCTCAGGCTTCCTCGTCCACTCGTGCTACTGATCACGATGTTGCTCGCAATTGTATCTCTAACCACGAAGGTATTGGGAATCCCTAAGTTGTCGGTTCCAGATTGCCTGCTAAGATCTAGAGCCTCGGAATAATCCACGTCATCAGTTTCGCAGAGGCTTGCTAGTTCGAATTCCAAGGCTCTCAGGACATCTCGGTATATTGGCCCAAATAGGCCGGCCGCCTCGGCGGCGCTGAGCATAGCACTCGTGCTGATCGAAGGGAAGATTGAGAGAAAAATCTCCTGAGCTAGCGAAGGTGCGCTTGTCCCGATTCCTGCGACGAGTTTTGGCTTCTCTCGAAATTTCTGAAGGGTCTCGCCGCTCCAAAAGAGTGGTACGTAGCTTAGCTGAACATCTCTGCCCACAGTGTGGCCGCTGTGCTTTTCGATCGTTTCGCGAAGGGTTGTGCCAGTGAAGTTTGGTCGGCATAACCCCGTGAAGGTCAGGCTTGCCCCGTGAGCGAGAAACTTGCAGAGGGCGCGAGTGGTTCTCTCAAGCTCGCTGAGCTCCTTTTGACTCACGGCGTGGCCGGTTAGGACAACTATCGACGGTGGATTCGCGGAGAGTTCCTCGACGGTTGAGAATAGGGTTGTAGTTCCTGTTTTCCGGTGAACTCCAAGCAGCCATCTTGCTTCGCTCAGCCCGCCTGGTTCTGTCCTCCTGGTTTTGGCTTCGTCAAAGTGCCCTACTAGGCAGTTAGGTCGCCCTGCTTCCGCAAACAAGGTTGAAAGAATGAGCGCTTCTGGTTGGTTTCCGATGATCGCAATCTTGCATTCGGAAAATTGGTTGCTCGTTCGAAACCACCCATAATCTTGCGGAGAAGCGCTCATACACGTTTGGTGGGTTAACCAATTGTTACGCATCCGTTACAATATTGCAGGGCAGACGAGGAGAAGTTGCTACCCTTACGAGATGCCGCCAATAGCCAGTTAACACGAATGGTGCCGGCCCTCCTCACGGAAATAATTAGAAGGTCGGATTATTTGCATCTTTTATCTACTTGTCGTTGGACCCACTGTGGTTGCCCGGAAAATAGATTATGAAAGTCTGGATCGAAGTTCTGACCCCGAAACAGGCGCTCTTTTTTGAGCCCTTGTGTCGTGCGCTGTCGGGGAACGAGCATGAGGTATTGATTACAACGCGCGTCTACCGTGAGGCCGAACAGACGCTCAGATTGAAGAAGCTGCGATTTTCAGTAGTGGGAAGCCATGGCGGTGGAACTGCATTCGGGAAGCTCATCGCGAGTGCTGAAAGAATTGCAAAACTCGGAAAACTGATTCAGAAGTGGAAGCCAAGCGTGGCGGTCTCCTTCTCTTCGGTCGAAGCATCTCGGGTCGCGTTCGGCCTAGGGATCCCTCATGTTGCAGCTAACGACTCGCCACACTCCTGGATGGTAGCCAGGCTGACAATACCCCTAACAACTTTCCTTTGCTGTCCTTGGATCATCGGTCGATCCGCTTGGGACGCGTTCGGCGGACCCATAAAGAAGGTAGTCCTTTACAGGGCATTGGATCCTGCCGCCTGGCTCAAACGCCATCGTCCGAACGATAGAGTTCTGGGTCAACTGGACCTCAAGAACGATCGGCCGATCGTCGTTTTCAGAACCGAAGAAGCCTTCGCATCCTATCTCATGGGGAAATCCAGTGACAAAGAGCCAGTAGTAGGGCCGATTATCGATGAGTTGTTAAGGCGAGAATTGGATTGCCAAGTAGTAGTGTCTACAAGGTATGGGATGCAAGCTCCCGTGATCAGAAAGCGATTCGGTGATAGTGTTACTGTCGTCGACAGGATAGTAGATGCCACCAGCCTGCTTTCGTACTCCTCAGCTTTTGTCGGCTCGGGGGGCACAATGACTGTTGAGGCTGCGCTATTGGGGATTCCATCGATCTCCTGCTTTCCTGGACCTAAACCCTTGTACATCCAGTACCTGGAGAAGCTCGGCCTGGTCGAGACGATTAGGTCACCTCGAGAAATCGCATCTAGAGTTCAAAGAATTCTAACCAACCCGGAGGCATTTGAAGGCCAGAGGAGAAGTGGAAGACAACTCCTGGCGAAAATGGAGGACCCAGTCGCCAAGATTCTTAGCACGGTAGAGCTAGCGGGCCGGTTGAGGAGATATTGAGCGACAACACCACTGCTTTGTTGGGCAAGGTGAGATCGAAGAAGGCGAAAGTATGCGTCGTAGGTTTGGGGTATGTTGGCGTCCCCCTCGCAGTAGCTTCTGCCCAAGCAGGCTTCGGAGTAATCGGCGTGGATGTGGACAAGGAAAAGGTTTCCATGATCAACAGGGGCATTTGCTACGTCGAAGATGCTTACAGCGAGAAGTATCTGCCTGAACTTGTCAAAATAGGATCGATTAGCGCAACTGGGAGCATATCCAACGGGGCGGTTTCTTCTGACATTGTAATCGTGTGCGTGCCAACTCCTCTCGATACAAGAGGTGAGCCAGACCTGTCGTTCCTCAAATCTGTCGCCAAAGACCTATCGAAGAACCTCCTAGGATTCAAGCTCGTCATCGTTGAAAGCACAAGTTTTCCCGGGACCACGACAGACATCTTCCAACCTTTACTCGAGCGAAACGGAAAGAGGCCTGAGAAAGATTTCGCCCTCGTTTATTCCCCCGAGCGAATTGACTACGGCAATGCCAAGTTCGGAGTAAGAAACATTCCAAAAGTGGTAGGAGGCATCAACATCGACTCCACTCAACTGGGTGCCGAGTTCTACAAGGCGATCTTGGACGCACCCGTCGTTACTGTGGGAAGCCCGTCAGTGGCTGAAGCAACAAAAATGTTAGAGAACATATTCCGTTACGTGAATATCGCACTGGTAAACGAGCTGGCAGTCCTCCATGAAACCTTGGGCGTTGACTTCGTCGAGGCCATCAACGCAGCAGCCACGAAACCATTCGGATTCATGCCACACTATCCAGGCCCCGGAGTAGGGGGCCACTGTATTCCAAAGGACCCATTCTATCTTGTCTTCAAGGCAAAACAGGCGGGATTCGCACTGCGTCTAGTATCTGCATCTAAGGCTGTCAACAAGATGATGCCCATTCACACCATTGAGAGGTTGATCAAAACACTTGAGACGAGTAAGAAGAGTCTCTCAAACGCCAGTGTAGTGGTCTGGGGTCTAGCATACAAAGGCGAAGTGAAAGATACGCGAAGAAGCCCGAGCCTCGAGCTTCTCAAGCTTCTGAAACAATCTCGAACAAAGATCCGAGTCTTCGATCCATACGTTCCGCGCGTGACGGTCGGAGGCAAGGTTTACGAATCAAGTAGTAGCGAAATGGAATCCATCCGAGATGCAGACGCGGTCATCATCGCCACGGCACACAACGCGTTTCGAAGTGTCGACCTTCCGAAAATGAGGAGTGTTATGCGTGACAGTCCTATTCTCTATGATACAAGAAATCTCCGGACTAGAAAGGAATGTGAGGACGCTGGATTCATTTACCTTGCAACAGGACGACCGTAGTTACCCTTATCCGGGAAAGCTCCGCACCACAGGATCTAGGGGATCGTGTTGAAGAGACGGTTGATGGATATCCTCGCTTGTCCCATTGACAAGCATTACCCACTCGATCTTCACGTTTTCGAAGAGAAGGAGGAGATCGTCGAAGGATTACTGGTTTGTTCGGAGTGTGGCCGGTGGTATCCTATTATGGATGAGATACCTCAACTACTTCCGGACGACTTACGCGAGCAAAGAGACGAGCTATCCTGGCTAACGAAATGGAAGGAAAGTGTCCCCCCTCGGGTGTTGAAGGAAGGTAAACCCTTCAACCTTGAATTGTCACGTTGAAGAAACCGATTCCGTTCGTATAGGAACTTCTGGGAGGTCGTACCAGCGCTTCTTCTCCCCAACCTTGTCACGCAATTTCCATTTGAACGACTTAGGGACTGTTTCATTAGTCTGAATGAGCCTATTGATTCGACTTCCGAGAATCTGCTTAGCTTCAGGTTCTAGCTCGTATTTCGAAAGGAAGGCCAGGAGCTTTGCTAGTGTTAGAGATAGGGTCTTACATAGCCCCCAATCATCTGCACACAGATTCGATATGTAGCTAGTATCGATTACCTCCCTGTCTCCGCTAGAGGGATTCTCCACCACTTCGTGATCGCTAAGAATAGCGATAAGATCTCGGATATCCTTCTCGTTTATTTCGACGACCTGGAGTTTCGTCAGCAATAGATCCGAGATTGGTATTGTAAATTCATCAAGAGTAAGTCTATTGGTTAGATGCAATGTATGACACATTTTGAATGTGTCCAGGAAAATGTCGACCACCCTTTGGTTTCTGGAGTCCTCGAAGATCAGTCTAGTGGCGCCATGTAGGGCGTTGAATCGTTGGTTAGGCTCGTAACCCAGATCGAGGAAAAACTTCCGGATCTCCCTACCTTGCTTTCCCTTACCAAAGAAATCCAAGTCAGGATAGGATCTTTGGAGTGATCTATGAGTAGCGCTTGGGCAATGATACTTGACAGCCACGCCACCGAAGAGTCTTAGGACGATTCCTCTTTCCTTTGCCTCATCTAGTATACGTTTTGCTTCATCAGATATTGCAGATAGCATGATTGAGGAATTTTCTTTGCGCTGTCAGCGAATGAGGTCTTTGTTCGTACTTAAGTCTCGTCTATTTCTCGACGGTTCGCCCACTGCCCCGCGCACAATTTAAGAAGTCCTAAGCCCGTGCTATTCCGAATTTGCCCAAGACTCGAATTGTTTTCTCTTCCGACTTCCATGGAAGCGAGGTGGTCTGGAGAAAGTTCCTGAACTCTGCTTCCATGTTCAAGGCGGATGTCTTGTTGATGGGGGGAGATATGACAAGTAAGGTAATGGTACCTGTCGTTCGAGAGCCTGATGGAGGTTACACAGCCAACTTTCTAGGAAAACAGACGAGAATCTCGGAAGAGAGCCTTCCGGACCTCAAGAAGCAAATTCGCCAGCATTGCTACCTGCCCTATGTTTGCTCTAGGGCTGAAGTCGAAAAGCTAAGCAAGGATCAGGAATATGTCGAGAAAGTCTTCGAGGACCTGGAGGTCGAGATGGTAAAGGATTGGCTCTCGCTCATCCCGAAGAAAGCGCCCGGCGTAAACGTCATCATCCATCCTGGAAACGACGATAAGTTCATTCTCGATGATGTGCTGAAAAATTCCCCCAACATAATCTTTGCTGAAGAATCGATAGTCCATTTCGATGATCTTCATGAGGGAGCCTGCGTTGGATGGTCAAATCCCACACCCTGGAATAGCCCACGAGAATGCACTGAAGAAGAGCTTTTGAAGAAGTTAGAGAAAACTGTATCACAACTTAGGTCCGTCGAGACTTCTTGCTTCTGTTTCCATGTACCTCCTTACAACTCCACTATCGATCTCGCTCCAAAGCTAGATGCGACTCTGAGGCCTGTCTATGAGGGCGGAAGACCTGCGTTCATACCTGTGGGATCTAAATCAGTAAGAAGGGTCATAGAAAAGTACCAACCGCTCCTCGGACTCCACGGCCATATCCACGAAAGTCCTGGCCTCGTGAAAATAGGTAGGACCCAGTGCATTAACCCGGGAAGCGAATATTCGGAAGGAATCCTGAGGGCATATATTATCGAGCTGGAAGACGGAAAAGTCAAGCGGCTTCAACGACTTGAGGGGTAGCCTTGCTTATCCGGATTCCCGAGATCAAAGACTGGACATAGTCCCTAAACCTCTGGGGATCAGCATTAGTCTTGGAGATTGGAAGATCTTCGTACTCGCCTCCTGCAGACCGATAAAGTCTGAGATTAGGTTTGCCGAATTGGTCCAAGACTAACGACACGAAACGAAAACTCTTCCAAAATCCGTTTTGCGCTTCCCTAGAACCCTTACTGACGCGAAAGGAGGTGTCATCAAAGAGAATCTCGACATGGGACCGCTTAACGTAGATTAGTCGACCTACAACAAACCCGAGAGGAAAGGCTCCCCCCAGAAACAAAATTCTCAAAGGCCCTCCAGTGACATGGTAGTTCGTCAAAAGACTGTTAATTATGAGAGCCGAAAGCAAGACAAAGGGCATGCTGTACGATGCCAACACCGAAACCTGAGTCTTGGTTAGCTTATCCAATGCTTGTAAGGCTCCAAGGCTTTCTTCAATTTCAACTGGCTTCCAATGCTTCTTCCTATCTGGTTATTACTCAAAACGATCTGTTTTGATGTGGTGCTGGCAAGAGCAAGTCCGAGTTCCTTTCTATCGTATCGGGAGACGAAGGATACGATTTGCGGCGATAGTGCCCTATCTGAAAGAACAACCAACCATGCCCACTTCAACTCATCTCGATCAATGACCTTGGTCACCGTGTCCATCCAGGTGCGAAGTTTTTCAATTGAAATGAGAGCTTTCCCCTCATCCAGGCAGAAGAGTGAAACAGGGTAATTGGGAAGGACGGTCCAGGCGAAGAATCGAGAAAGGAATAGGCCCTTATTTCTCGTGTTTCCTTTCGCGTAGATCGCGAAAATCGTGTCATGAATCTTGTAATCTCGGAAGAACTCTGTCAAATCAGCGATGAGACGCGTTCCGCCATGCAGTAGGTTTGATTCGAAGGCGTCGACGGCTGAAGTCTCTTGAGACAATTACCGACTCTACCACTGTGTAGCACGAGAGAGAATTAAGACGATCGCTTTGTCTTCCGATTTATGCTCTCCACCCCGCCCATTCACTGAGGTCGGAAGAGCAAGAATCGGTGACCCTGAGGCTGCTGGCTCATAGCATCGGACTATTCGGGAGGTATTTGGGCGAAAATGGTAGAGTAGTTTATGCCTCTTCTCATTCTGTGGATATAGTATACCGCGACACCTAGAATTGCTACCACAATAGTGAAGATGACTGCCGAGATATCGCTCAATAGTGTTGACGATGCCCAGTTTATCTGTGACAGCCCAAAGTCTGATCCTTGCGGCCAGACGAATTCGTAGTCGACAAAGAGGTTTGCGCCGAACCCGGCGAGTCCTAAGCCTAGCATGCCCCACTTACCACCCGGCTTGTAGGGGGCTGTGTCAAAAATTTGCTTCCTACTGGCTCGCAAGGGCAGTATTACTAGCGACAGCGTGAATAATGTGAAGAAGAATGAATCGTAGAAATCTGTAATTTGTACCCCGCCGCCACTGCCTAGTATTGCCGCAATTGCAGCGTTTTTCCCGGGGTTCAAGGTGCCGCCCGGGTCTAGTATGGTAGACTCCGAGAAACAGCCCAGAAGAGCGACGATTCCAACTATGATCACGGCATTGATAGGAGAGTGGAACCGGTCATTAACGTTCGCCAATGGGGCTGGGAGCACCCGGTCGAAGGACATGGCAAACAGAACTCTCGAGGCCGTTAGAATGAATGGCGGAATGTCATTGGCGACCCAAAACACTCCGAAAACGACCAGCAGTACGTTAGCAGATCCAAGGTTGATGCCGCTACCGGCAAGCCCGGCAACTGTGGTAGTCCACAATTTGACAGTTGGAAGACCAACGCTCGCTAGACTCACTTTCCCGCCGTAGGACAGGTAACTCCAAGCAGTCAGCAGGGAGTATGTGTTGTTGCCAACTGTAACTTGGCCTATCCCCTTGAGAGCGTACGCACCAACGAGAGATATGCTGACGTATAGCGCGATAATTAGTATGGATGCGATGGCAAGCGTTTTGGGAAGGGCCTTATTGGCTTCCTTTATCTCCCCCGCAACGAAAGTGGAGGCTGCGTACCCGATATATGCAAAATATGCTCCGATTAAGCATGTGGTAAAGGCACCGGCGTAACCCCCAATACCAGCAACTTGGCTCTGAAGGTTGTTCGTCAAGGTTGCGTTCGTTGCGGCGGCAACATATTTGCCGGGTGCAACCCCTAGTACGTTCTGCATTCCTGAAAGAATCGTCGTGTTGTTCGCCTGACTGAGTAGTCCAAAAACATAGAACGTGAGAACCGCCGGAATCCAAAACATCGCCTGGAGTAAGAGGCCGGTTAGTTTAACCCCGAAGACCCCTATTACTGTGAAAATCACGACGAGCAGTAGACCCACGAGGAACAGGAACTCGTCAGTCGGGATCCCTGCGGGTGGTCCGAAGTTGAGGCCGAACGCAACTGGTCCCATAATGAAATACAGCCCCTCGAATACCGCGACGGCGATTATTCCAAATGACCAAGCGATACTTAGAAACTCAAGCCAAGCAGCGAGGAAGCCCCAAACCGGCCCAATAATTCTCGAAATCACGACATACCCTCCCCCTGAGCGAGGCATAGCCGCAGCAAGGACGGAGACAGCGAGTACAGATAGCAAAACTGCAATTCCACCGACGATGAACGCCATGGTCATGGGAGGAATTCCCGCCCAGTATTGGTTCTCGGGCAGGGGAGCTAAACCCGTATACTGGAAAACCCTCTTTTGCCAACCTAATCCTATCGTGTTCGCCATCACAATTATGATCGCAGTGATAGCCCCGATTTCCCTAACTAGGCCGGTTGCCTTTCGGACGAATAACTTCTCTTCTGCCAAGATGTCTCGTTAGAAGGGCTAATCTGCGCCCTATTGTTAATTTAACACTTTTCAATAGCTTCGAAATTGTCTTCTAGGCGTGAATACGACAGTATCCTGATAAGAAACAAACGTGTCTATCAATCGACTAATACTACTCTACTCAGATAAAACGGAGGGGTCTAATCTCGGTCCGATCGTTTGAAAACCTTGGTGTTGCACGTATGTCACACGACCCCAATAAAGCGTGCAGAACGAGTAATACTTCCTGGTTGACGATGAAATAGATATCTTCTTGGCTCGCTCCATGAAACTCAAGGCTCTGCAGTTTTGAGCGACAAGATTGACGAGGGGGTTCGGCGGAGAGAGGTTCGGTACGACAACGAACGGCGCGTCAGAATAAAGTGGAGTGAGGATACTGAATCGCTTGAAGAGGTGTTCGACCGACGTACGATCATGACGGTTCTCAAGATGCTCAACACCGGGGTTCTGAAAGAGCTTCACGGCGCAATGAAATCTGGAAAGGAGAGTAAGATCTACCATGGAGTAGATCCTAAGGGAAAAGAAGTGGCAGTCAAGATTTTCCTTACCACATCAAACGTATTCAGGCATGGCCGATTGAAGTACATCCGTGGAGACCCTCGTTTCAAGGATATACCGCATGACACGCAATCTCTTGTAGACCAGTGGGCGTCGAAGGAGTTCAAGAATCTCGAACTGGCGGACCATGCGGGAATATCAGTTCCGAAACCGATCCATGTGGAGAAGAATGTTTTGATTCTCGGATTTATTGGGAAGGATGGAATCCCTGCCCCAGTCCTTAGAGAGGTGCGACTTCAGGCGGCTGCAGATTGGTACAAGAAAATAATCGAATTGATCAAGCAACTATTCGATAAGGCGAAACTCGTCCATGGCGACTTGAGCGAGTACAATATCATGATCCCAAACGGATATCCGGTCATAATCGACTTCGGGCAAGCAGTAACTACGGAGCATCCTGAGGCTCGAGCTTTCCTCGAAAGAGATATCGAGAACATCAACCATTATTTTGAGGGTCTCAACGTCAGAACTCAATCTCTAGCGAAGATCATAGGAGCTCGATAAGAGATGGCCGAGACGCGGATGACCGCGATAATACCGAAGGATAGAGTGGGAGTACTTGTTGGTCCACGAGGCGCGGTAAAGTCGACAATTGAAGAGAAACTGTCGGTGGATCTCAAGATAGACAGTCCTTCAGGCTCCGTAGAAATCGGGGTAAAGCCAGATTCACCAGACCCAACAGGGGCCCTCCAAGCCAAAGACATCGTTCTCGCTATTGGGAGAGGGTTTTCTCCCGAGCGAGCGTTCAGACTCTTCAGCGAAGACATTACGCTGGATATCATCGATCTTCACGACTTCTTCGGCAAGAACGAGGCAGAAATTCGAAGGGTCGACGGGAGAATTATCGGAAGAGAAGGCAAGACAAGAAGGATTCTCGAAGAGTTGACTGGAACCGCCATCTCAGTTAGCGGCCATACCGTGTCAATAATCGGTAGCTACGAAGCAGTTACCATGGCGAAAGATGCGCTAGAGAAGTTGATCAAAGGCCGACAGCACGGCACAGTCTATAAGTTCCTAAGAAGAAGACGACAGGAAATCAAGAAGGAGAAAGCTTTAGGACTGTGGGAAGGACAAGTGCCTACAGCAAAGAAACCATGATCAAAACGGACCTCGCGGACTGTGCCCTATGACCGTGGCCGAGGTCTTCCAAGAAATAAGCGCCGCCGACTTCTTTTATCGCAACCGCGACATCGCAGGATTCACAAGCCCGTCAAGATCAATCTACTCCACGATTCGCGAGCTTGTGGAAAACTCACTAGACGCCTGCGAAACAGGCGGGATCCCTCCCGACATATACGTACGATTGTCCCATGAATCCGGTCCCCTCGACGGGCCCGGGACTTACATTGTAAGGGTCGAAGATAATGGCATTGGAATCCCAACAAATGTAATCCCATCCGCTTTCGGTCAAGTTCTCTACGGGTCGAAATACAAACTCCGACAAACGAGAGGTACGTTTGGTCTGGGCGGAAAAATGGCCTTGCTCTATGGACAGATCACCACCCATTCTGAAGCGTCCATAACGTCGAGCACAGGATCCAAGTCTCGCATAGCTGAGGTTGTTCTTCGAATTGATATTCAACAGAACAAGCCCGTCATTATCAAGAACAAGACCCGAGCCAACAAGCCGCATTGGCGGGGCACAATTATCGAGTTCAAGACAGAAGCGGACTACTCGCGTGCAATGCCCAGGATTCTCGAATACTTCAAACAGACAGCAATCATTGTCCCATACGCTAATATCACATTCGTAGACCCCAGAGGGAGGCTCTACAAGTTCCTGCGCGGCACGACAACAGTACCGCCCGCACCCACTGAGACCTCTCCTCATCCGCACGGAGTCGATGTTGAAACCGTACAAAGAATGCTGAAACTCACCAACGCCAGAAGCGTCCAGGAGTTCATGCGAAAGAACTTTCAGAGGATAGGAGAGACTACAGCCCGCAAGTTCCTCCAGTTCGCAAACCTCGGACAAAAAAAGAATCCCAGAAATCTGTCCGCGCAGGACATGGTCAAACTAGTTAACGCAATGAAGAATTACGATGGTTTTCTATCCCCCGACCCGACATGCCTCTCACCTCTCGGCGAAGATCTAATGGAAACAGGGATAAGGAAGGAACTCGGTATAACAGATCAGGAAATTGAGAGCGGCTCTGCCTTCGTGACTACGCTGCAAAGACGACCCGCGACATACGCAGGCTTTCCCTTCATCATCGAAGTCGGGCTCGCAAGCTCCAAGCAGATCGAAATGCAAGGCAAGATTCTCCTCTTCAGATTTGCAAACAAGATCCCACTGCTCTTCGACGAGGCAAGCGATGTATCATGGAAAGTTGTCGATACTGAGATTGACTGGAGAAACTATAAGGTCATCCCGGGTGAGACCCCGCTCGCCGTTTTCGTTCACGTATGCAGCACAAAGATCCCCTACAAGACGGTCGGAAAAGAATTCATTGCTGACCGACCTGAAGTAGAGCACGAAATTCTCAACGCAATCCGAGAAGTCGGTCGAAACCTCAGGCTCTACTTGTCAAAACGCGAGCATCTTACCCAAGAGAAAAGACGTCTAGACGTGTTCGAGAAGTATCTGCCAAAGGTAGCGCAATTTTCGACAAAGCTTGCAAAGGAGAAGAGAGAGCCAGACATCAAACCGCTTCTTAAAGGAGTGATCAAATATGGTGCAGAAGAGGAAGAAGAGCAAGAGTAAGGGCGTTATCAAAGAGCGGAAGGAAAAGGTTCTATCAGCTATGCGGGACCTTGGCGGACAGGTCTACAGCCAGCTCGACAGGAAGGAATTTCCAACCTTCCGTATGCCCAGCCGATCCATAGCCAACATACTTTACGACTCCAAAACAAGGCAGTACATCCTAGGAAAACGAACCGTCAAGAGGAGCGCCCGAAACGTAAGGCATCTTCGACCCTTTACCCAACTCCTCTGGACGGCGATGTTCGCGGACGAACTGACTGAACAGAACAAGACTAGCACGTTGAGAGACGTGTTCTACTCGGCTCAAGCCTACGAGATGGACTTCCAAGACCAGCAGGAAAGCGACAATCTCATAACCGACCTAGAGACTGTGACCGGATATTCTAGAGAAGACTTCAACGTCTACCCTGAGGAAAGAAGCGCAATATTCGGGGATTTGACTATCGAATACACGGTTCCTGGATACGAAGGACGGAGGCTGAACCTAGCCTCTCACCCTGACGGCGTTATGATTGGACCCGCCCTGACAACTTCGGAGTTCATCCAACCCGACAGCCGTAAGGTTGACAAGGTAATTGCGATCGAGAAGGGTGGCCTATTTACCAGGTTTATAGAAGAACGCGTCCACCAGCGTTTCAAGGCCGTCCTTATCCATACCGCGGGACAGGCGCCTAGAGCAACAAGGTTCCTTCTTCGAAGGCTCAACCAAGAGCTAGACATCCCAGTCTACATATTCACAGACGGGGACCCGTGGGGAATGCACATTGCAATGGTTATTATCTCAGGATCAGCAAACGCGGCTCACCTTCGCGAGCTGAACACTCCAGACGCAATATGGGGCGGAGTCTGGGCAACAGACATCGTCGACTATAAACTCCCGAGCGATCCTCTGACGGACCTGGATGTCAAAAGGTTGAACGAGTTGGAGAAAGATCCCCGATATGCAGGTGGACTCTGGCAGAGGGAGATCGATACTTTTCGTAAGGTCAAGAAGAAATCGGAGCAAGAGGCATTCAGCAGATACGGTCTCACATACATTGTTGACGAGTATCTACCGAAGAAGCTGAAAATCAAGTCGAACTAGACAAACTGCTCAAGTCCCAAGCCCACAGATTTCTTGACAAGAGGATGTCTACTGAGATCGAGTTTTCCGTAGACGCCGTCGTAGCCTGGCGCGACAAAAATGTCGTCATTGCGCACTCGAAGAATTGCGCTTGAGATCTCTGGTCCAGCTACGGCCAACAGCCTGTCTTCAGGCGCGTCCAGCATCACAGAATATTCTGACCCGAATTGTCCAACAAGCACATAGTATTTGTCCGATACTTTTGGCGACGCGAGATTCGTGTCTCCTGTTACGAGGGCGATAATCTCAGAGAGAGGGAGCAAATGGCGGTAGCCAATTGCGTTTTTGGGCGCGTAGCCCTCCGGTCGGTCCGCCAGCTGTTCTACTCGTTCTTCGACGCCTCGAGTCATCTTCTTTCCGCATTTGGGACACTTATCGTCGAATCCGCGAGCGTCTCTCGCGGACATTGAAACCTGGCATTCACGATGGCCAGTCCAATGGTATTTGCCATAAGCAGGCGAGGTCTCTATCGTAAACAGGAAGCGGGTAGGATCCTTGCCTCTAATCGCCCCGACAAGATTGTGGTAGGATACGTGTTCCAGATCGAAGACATTCGCCTCTCTTCCCAAACGCCATGGCCATGCCGAGTGCGCGTCGGAATTGGAAACGAGACACAAGCGATCGAGCTGCGATAGCCGCCAGTTCATCGGAGGATCAGAGGACATTCCAGTCTCAAGCGCGAAGATCTTGTCAGATCGGTCCTGATAGCAATCAACCACGCTGTCGAACCCACTGTTTGCACCAAAGAGGCTGAACCAAGGGGTCCAGGCGTGCGCGGGAAAAATCACACATTGTCGGTCGGCTTCAAGCACCTCATCCACTAGCTCCGGAGCGGTCACGCGGAGCGTGGGCCGACCATCACTCAATAGGTTTCCATACTTCGCCAATCGATCGCTTACGGCGTCCGCCGACTCTATTGAAGGAACGAGAAGACAATGATGTATTCTTCGCGACTTCTCCCCGAATTGAAAAGTGGTATTGACCTCGCCTGTGACGATAAACTGTACTTGAGAGGTACTGTCCCTCAACTGGTAGAGCCCGGAGCCAGTGGAATCTTGAAGGTCAATCCGGTTCTCTTTCCTCCAATTGGGATGGGTGCAATCGCCTGTTCCGACAACGTTTAGTCCTTTCATCGAAGCAAAGCGAGCAAGTTCTTTCAAGTTCATGTTCTTGCTTGTCGCCCTGCTGTAAGGACTGTGGAGTTGAAGGTCGGCAAAAACGCGCATAACGAATGCCCTGCGATCTCCCTATTGGCTTCCCGTATCTATAAGACAACGTTTGCAACAACCGTCCGCTTTATTAGCGGTTGAAAACCATCACACGTTGGCCGAGGATAGCTCCGTGCCGAACGAAGTCCGAGTCATCCTAAACTTATTCGTAGAATCAAAGGAACTAGAAATGGTCACTGAGAGCCTCGTGAAACTCTCCGAGGTTACAGACGTTTACGAAGTCACCGGCGAGTACGATATTGTCTGCCTACTCACAACAGAAAGCATACTCGCCTTTCGTGGGGTTCTCAAGAATAAGATCCTCAGGATACCGGGCGTAAAGAGTACTGTCTCGTCAATAGTTCTCTATACGCATAAACGCGATCGAAGACCAGTCGCTGAGTAGCGATTAGAGAGCCGCTAATCTAGGGACTTGCTGGCCTTTGAATTATGCTATGGCTAGCTCCGTGAGGAAAAGAAAGACTAAATACTGTTGGGAAGCTTTCACGCGGTTGCTTTTCGAGGGTTGGAAAAATGGGCGATTTACTTCCAGAATCACCTGTCGTGCTGTAACAATTCTCGTGAACGTTCAACCGGGAGATTTTTCCCATGAGCGGTAAGGAGATAGGGATTACTGTAAAGAAAGACCAAGATCTTTCAGAATGGTATACCCAAGTAGTCACCAAGGCCCAACTCGCGGACTATTCTAGCGCTAAGGGCTTCATGGTACTGATGCCTTACGGCTACTCTATTTGGGAAAGGATCAAAGAGGATTTTGACAAGAAGATAAAGGCGATAGGTCACAAGAACGCGTACTTCCCGCTGCTCATTCCCGAGCGGCTGCTGAAAACGGAAACTGAACATTTCGCAGGTTTTACACCTGACGTCTTCTGGGTCACGCACTCGGGAGACACAGAGTTGGCGGAGAAGCTCGCCGTCAGGCCGACTTCTGAGACAATCATCTATGAGTCGTACCGCAAGTGGGTTAAGAGTTGGCGAGACCTACCCATTCTCATCAACGTGTGGAACTCGGTAGTCAGAGCAGAGATAACCTCTACGCGACCCTTCCTCCGAACAACAGAATTTCTCTGGCAGGAGGGACACACTGTACACGAAACGGAACAAGAGGCCGAGGAGGAAGTGATGACAATCTTAGGCATCTATACGAAGTTGGTCGAGGAGGAGTTAGCAATCCCGATTATTGTAGGAAGGAAGACGGAGAGAGAGAAGTTCAAGGGCGCCGTTTACACGACGACAATGGAGGCTATGATGCCTGATGGCAAGGCAGTACAGATGGGAACATCGCATCACCTTGGACAAAAGTTCTCAATACCTTTCGAAATCAAGTACCTTGGGAAGGATGAGAAGGAACACTACGGCTGGACAACATCTTGGGGAATATCGTGGCGACTCATCGGAGCCGCCATCCTTAGTCATGGCGATGACCGTGGACTAATCCTTCCGCCCAAGATCGCCCCCATACAAGTCGTAATCATTCCGATCTTCTACAAAGAGACAGACCAGAAAGATATCTCCGACGCGGTAAGACACCTCTCGTCTCAGCTAGAACAGATTGGGATAAGAACCCTCATCGACGATCGAGTTCAGTATACCCCTGGCTGGAAGTATCACGAATGGGAAATGAAAGGAGTTCCTCTCCGCGTCGAGATAGGACCTAAGGACGTCCAATCGAAACAGGTTACCGTAGTCAGACGGGATAGTAGGGAAAAAATTGCGATCAACAGATCCGACGCAAGAGACCGAATCAACAAGATACTCAGCGAGATTCAGGATCACCTATTCGAACGAGCAAAGAAGTCTCTCGAAGGCCTAACCGCCACAGCATCTGATATGCAGTCTTTCAAGAGAGTCTTGGAAGAAAAGGGAGGATTCATCAAGGCCTTTCTCTCTGACGACTCTTGTGAAGAGAAGATCAAAATCGAGACCGGAGCTACTGTACGAGTCGTGCCCATGAAAATGTCGAAAAAAGGCAAGTGCGTATACTGCGGCGCAGACAATTCGACCGAAGTTTACTTCGCGCGCTCCTACTAGCCCTTGACTATTCTCAAGTTATCGTAAGCTCGGGCGGCCCGCCGGAACAGTTCTTCCCTAGTGAATCGGAACTTCGCAATCCCTATGGCGCGAATTGAAAGAGAGGCAAAGGCACTACCCACAGCCCCAGCCCAAGAAGCATCCCCCAGAGACAAGAAAGTCGCGAGCCAACTGCCTACGAAAATGTCTCCTGCCCCAGTCCGATCCACGATCCTTGCTTCGGGAACCGAAGGTATCTGGCGCGCATCGCCACCTTTTTCAACCAAAAGAGACCCCGATTGACCTCTGGTAATTATCACGTACTGAGGTCCCTTGTGCAAAATTCGCCTTGCAACGGAAACTATGGTCGCATCCGGGGCAATAACTCGAGCCTCGTCCTCTGTCGCTTTCACAAGATTACACTTTGACAAGAACGGTTCGATCCTTCTTCTCTGCAGACGAACAACCCCTCTTGGTCCTTCAGCCCGCAAGAGACCCTGAACATCGACTGAAAGGAATTTGGAGTGTTGCCGAGCATAACTCAGTGTCTCCAGTCCAACTTCTAGAAAGACCGGGCCCAGGTGAATTGCCTGGAAAGAACCAAGAGTACGCTTTGGCGTGAGTTTTTCGCCAGAATGAACAAGCTCTAACTTGCGCGATTCTCCGCGGTAAGATATCCTGAAGCGAGTGGTATGGCCGTCGAGCTTCTTGACACCAGAAACGTCTATTCCACGCTTGTTGATAAAAGAGAGAGCGTTTCTCGGAAAATCGCGACCTACGTTGGAGACAATTGACACTCTCGCACCGAGGTGACTAGCGGCAAGCGACGAGTAGAAGGCGGATCCTCCAGGACGGACTAGACTCTTGCCGTCTTGGTCAAGTTCGTCGAGGGTAAGGTTGCCATAAAGACCGATCTTCAAAGGCTAGCTCCTCCGCTGACCAGATTCGGTCTCCGGGAAGAGATTATGTACTGATGGCACTCCCTGAAGGGGTAGGATTGTTAGATAGTGCCTAAGAAAAGACGGTCCAGGGGACGAAGCAAGGGAGGCAAGGGAAGAAGCGAGCTTGTCCAATGCGCGAATTGTGGAATGCTTACGCCACGTGACAAGGTAAAGAGGGTGACTAGTTGGGTGTCCCTGGTCGAGCCGTCTCTCGCAAAGGAATTGAGAGCTCGAGGAGCCTACATTGCAAGACAGAGAGTCATGAAGAATCTCTGTGTTTCCTGCGCCGTACATTTCGGGGTCTCCAAGGTCAGATCCGCAGAAGACCGACGTCTCTAAGCGGAATCTCTCCTCGAACCTGAGAGCACAACGCCAGTTCGGTAAAGTCGCTCGACGACGGTTATCGTAGAAAGCAACGCGACAAGCGTGACACCGAACACTATTGACAACGAATTGAATATGGCAAGGATTGTTGCGATCAGAAGAATCAAAAGCCGCTCTGGGCGCTCGGCTAATCCGACGCCTTTCAACTTTACACCTTCCACATCGACCCGAGCCCTCACGTAGCTGACCATCAAAGAAGATGATAGGGCCCAAAGGGACAGCCATCCTGGGACTAGCCCTCCGACGAAGAGGCCCACGAAGAGCGCTGTCTCGCCTACGCGATCTAGAACGCTGTCCAGTATTCCTCCCATTTTGGAAATCTGATGATACCGGCGGGCCATGGCCCCATCGATCGCATCGAAATACGTGCCAATCAAAAGCGCTAGGACGGTTCCCGAAACCAGCCAGACAGTTCCCAATCCTGTTGAGTAGAACAGTGAAGCGATTATGGTCAAGACGAAACCGATTAGGGTTATCGAGTTCGGATTGAATCCAACCTTCTTGAATGCTCCCGCCGCCAATTGAAAATGCCCTTCTACGAGATACTGTATTTTCGAAAGCATGTGACTTGGACATCCCCCTTGAGACCGGCATTAGAGTATTGTCTTTCCCTTCACAAAAGCTTCTATTATGGCGCAACGAGGCGTTGACACAAGGTCTCCGCGTATGGGTAAGGTTGCCAAGGGCGTCAAATGCTCAATTGTCGGATGCAAGGAAGACGCTGTACGTTCCATCTCACTTGAAGAAGTGTCACGGGCCGGTTTGAAGGCCTCTGCTTCAGGCCGAGGCTATCTCTGCAAGAACCACTACAAGGAACTCAAGAAGAAACTCAAGAAAGACAAACAGATAGAACAGTGGCGCATGAAACGATGAGACTACTTCTGATTCATGCGGATCGATTCGAATACGAGACCAGGGACAAGGCGGTCAAGGAACCCGAGCCTCTTGATGAATCGCACAAGAGGGGAGCCCTAGAAAACGGGCTCGTTGTATTCTCAACGGTCGAGAAGAATGACGAACAGGAACCTGAACAGATCGTATCGAACTCAGCCGCCTCAATCGAGGAGGTTCTTGGATGGCTGAAGACAAAGAAAGTGATGGTCTACCCCTACGCCCATTTGTCCACGAACTTGGCCTCCCGCGAGCCAGCGATTTCAATCCTCAAGGCTTTGGAAGAAAAACTTGCCAAGAAGGGCTACGAGGTTACTAGGAGCCCGTTCGGATGGTACAAGAGTTTCACGATAACCGCTAAGGGACATCCCCTATCTGAGCTGTCAAGAACGATAACGGTAGACACAAAATCACGACAAGCAGCTCCTTCGGTCAAGACTGAATACATCATTATGGATCAGAAGGGAAACCTCCACTCACCTGAAGATTTCGCATTCGGGCCGCACGACGCCGAGTTCAAGTCTCTTGTGGAAAAAGAAGCTCTCAAGAAGGGACTGACAGGGGGTGAACCGCATTTCCTCGACTATGCGCGCCGATTCGGAATCGAGTGGGAATCCTTCGCAGACGTTGGACAGATGAGGTTTGGACCCGAAGCCAACCTGATAATGGATCTACTGGCAGACTACGCTGGACAAGTAATCCGACGGATTGGTATCCCGATACTGAACGTGAAGGGAACCAACATGTTCGATGTCGCAGTCAAACCGATAAAAGAACACCTCCAACTGTTCGGGTCCAGAGCCTACGAGGTAAAGGGGGACGAGAGAACATTTGTTCTCAGATACGCAGCATGTTTCCAGCAATTCTCGATGGTCAAAGACTGGACTCTAAGTTACAAGACGCTGCCCTTTGGGACCTTCGAGGTCGCGGATAGTTACCGGATGGAGCAGAGCGGCGAGCTGCTTCTCTCTTTCAGGCTTAGAAAATTCCTCATGCCTGATCTCCACATCTATCTCAAGAGCGTTGCAGAAGCGATACGTATCGGAGACAAGATCCATCGCACGATCTACGAAGAGATCAGGAAGCTGAACAGAGAATACGTCTCCCTCTACAATACCACACGATCGTTCTTTGAAGCGAACAAAGACTCTTTCATGGAACTTGTGAAGGTTGAGAAGAAACCTATCTTGCTCAACTTCGTTCCAGAGGGCCTGTATTACTGGGTACTCAATGTGGAGTATAACATCATCGATGATCTGGACAGGCCTAGAGAAATCGGAACTTTCCAGATAGACATTGGCAACGCGAAACGGTTCGGAATAGCATACACCGATGAAAAGGGCGAGAAGCAATTCCCGGTCATCATCCATACCGCTGTTATAGGCGGATTGGAAAGATACCTCTTCACTCTTCTAGATTCGGCGGTCCGTTTAGAGAGACAGGGTAAGAAGCCGATGCTTCCAGTATGGATTTCACCGGTACAAGTTCGAATCATCCCTATCGCGAAACAGTTTGTCAAACAAGGAATGGAACTGCTCGAGTCACTGGAGAAGGCGGGGATTCGAGCCGATCTAGATGACAGAGACGATACGATGCAGAGCAAAGTACGAGATTCAGAGCTAAGCTGGGTTCCATTCACGATCATCTATGGAGAAAAAGAGATTGAGACGAAGGAGCTGTCGATCCGGTCGAGAGCTGATTCGAGGGAAAGCAAGATTTCGTTAGCCGCGTTCGTGAAAAGAGTAAATGCTGAGGTTGACGGATTCCCGACAAAGATGCTCACTTATCCAACGCTGCTCTCTCAGCGGCCTGGCTACAAGAGAATGTGAGATAATTTGTGCAGAATAAGTAATTTATATGCAGCCCTTGATAGCCCCTCGCGATAAGGGATAGCTGAATTTGAACAAAGACCAATCGTATGGCGGTCTGATATTTGCAGTGTCCGCAATAGTCTTCATCGTATATCTGATCTCGTTGACAGGTGATCCGTGGCGGACCTATGCTATCGAGATACCTGTCGTCCTCGGAGTCCTGGGAATATTGGGGATTACGGGATGGATTGGCTGGACGATGTTGACGACCCCGCCTCCGGCGCCTTTGGAGGCTGAGCCCAGCACTACGGGGACCGGTTCGAAGACCGAAGACAAGCCTTAGCTCTCTTCGATTCTGGGTTACTGTTTCTCACAGTTTCAGGTTACAACAGCTGTAATTGCGGCTGCACCGTCTCTCAGCCTATTCTTCGGTGCAAACAGATGAGTGAGGTAGCGATAGAAAAGGTAGTTACTGAGATCAACGGTTTCCGCCAGCGATTAGCGATGTTGAAGGAGGAGTACTCCAGGGCCAACCGTGCTATGGCTGACAAGATGGCCCAACTAGGTGAAACTCTAACAAGGAGAGTACGAGATCTCAGGGATCAAGTTACTAATGCTCCTCAGAACCTGCTGGGCCTGGAGAGCCGTTTCATGTCCGGGGACATTCCCGAGCAAGAGTACAAGTCGACAAGGGAGGAGTACCGTAACCAGCTTCAGACCAACCTTCGAAGCATCGACGAGATTCGCAGCCTGCTCATGGTCATGAGCCAGCTCGAGATGCGGCCCGGCACCGGAGGCAGCAGTGCTGGCCAGGGCGGGATGTCTCCACGACCCTCGCCGACCGACTAGCTTCCCTACGACTCACCAACACGATTCTCCCTCCTTTGATTCTGTGGATTTTGTGGTACCCAAAAGGGTCGCCACGCCATGCTAAGCACCGTTTCGTGTAGTCGGGTCGAGTTAGAACTCTCCTTCGACCACTCTCGCCTCGCCGGGTGTTCTGCTTGTATCCCCTTCGCTGGAATGGTTTTTCGCTTTCTCCTGGAGACAATAGGCGAGACGGGGGATTCTGGCCGTGGACTAGGCTTATCCCAAGTCGGCTTATGGCGCCCGCCAAGAAGGGTTTGCCTGGAAATCTGGCGACCGGCTTTCAGAGGCGAGATCAGGGCTGATAATGGGCGATTTCCAGGAATAGTTGGGGCCACGAAGGGAGATGGGCTAGGCATAGATCGGTGAACGTGGGATTTTCAGGGTTTCACGAAGGGCGCGGGCGCGAGAAAAACAGACCCCCCCCGGGGGTCATGGTTTAGTTAACAGGAAAAATATTTACAGAAAAAGAAAGGTTGGCGGAAAGGAGTACTCTTCCTTTAGGTAGAGCCGGGGACTTTAATCTTCACGCGTCCTCGAAAATGAGGGGTGACCCGCCCGTTTCCTGAGCGGGTCTAGCTTCATACTTTTTCTCGTAGGAAAGTTCCCTACTGGATTACCGAGAGATGGTAAAGTCTTATATGCATAGCCTTTGCCGAAGGGGAGACTATGAAACTACCAAATCTACGGAATCCGGTAATAAGGACACATAGACTATCGAAAAGGTCGAAAAAGGTAGCTCTAGTTACTTGGATTCCGAGAAAAAGGTAGCTTCCCAAGGAAGGTCAGAAAAAAAATGGCGGCAAGGAAACTCAGCTTCACGCGATTCGACCAGGGAAAACCACTCCTCAACCGTGGAACGCTCGACCAGTATCGGCTGGTAGTAGTGTGCGTCCGTGGTAATGTTAGCGTCAAGGAAACAATGAGTCTGATCCTCAAAGAGGCAATCGGACCTGAGGGCCCTTGTCCCACTCTCGTTTTGGGACCAACTGCACCGGAAGAGCTCTCCACCGACTGGACTGGAAAGGTAGGATGGATCACCTTCGTTGACGGAACTTCCATGGCCCATCCCTCGACTGATGTAGAGATTATCTCTCCTGATAACTTGTTAGAGATTAATTTGTTCATCGAAAAAGCTGCCCAGGGAGAGGGAGCGCAAGTAATTCTGGGGGATTTTCTCGACAATATCATCAAGAGCATCGGTTCTCCTGAGAGCTTCTACTCGTTCTTCTGCCAGTTCGCCTCGAGGATGCGTCTTAGGAAGAGGACTGCGATCCTCGTGATAAAAGAGGATATTCATGAAAAGTCGATGGTCGAAATGGTCAAGCGATTCGCCGACATCGTCTTGGAGTTCCGTGATCAAGACAACGAGGGAGCATTATCGGTCGAGATGAGAACGCTTAATTTTGCCGATAACATATACACCAGATGGCTACCCTTCCCGCAAGCCCTAAGACCACTCTGCACGAATTACACCTAAAACCGGGTCAAAGGCCAGACCCTACGGGGTTGCGGCCTGAAGATAATCAGATACAAACGAGTCTCCTCAACTAACAATAAGGCCAGGACCCTCGCCGAAGAAGGGGCCCCGGAATGGACCATAGTAATCTCAGGGCTTCAGACACAAGGCAGAGGCCGATCTGGACGAACCTGGAAATCGCCTAAAGGCGGCTTATGGTTCTCGATTATCATCAGACCAAGGATGCCTGTTAATCGGATCCCACTTCTCCAGTTCTTGTTCGCCAATGGGCTTCGAAAAGGAATCGAGGAGGCGTGCGGGGTCCAATCAGATGTAAAGTGGCCAAACGACCTTGTGGTCCGATGGAAAAAACTGGCGGGTATACTCATCGAGACGAAGATCAATGGTCCAGACCTAGAATACGCAATCGTTGGCGTCGGCCTTAACGTGAACTTAACTTCCAAAGAGCTCCCTACTGGAGCAACCTCGATTTTCCTGGCTACCGGGAAGCGATTCAATTTGGAAAGGATGCTTAGCTCGATTCTGACTGTTTTGGAAGGGCGGCACGAGAGTCTCCGGGACGAAAAAGCGGTTATAGCAGATTGGTGGCAGCACTGTGCCCATCGACTGAACCCGGTGACAATCGATACCGGCAGTGGCATCGTCCGTGGAAAATCGGTTGGAGTCAACCCGGACGGGAGCATCATTATCCGAACGTTGACGGGGAACGTGAGAGTTGCTGATGGAACTTTGCGACTACACGCTTGAACCTGCTTCCGTGCTTTAATACGAGAGGCCTCTCCAGCGGGTTCCAATCGACCATGACGATGAAGGAAATGTCGAAAGAGCTCAACGACCTCCGGGAAAAATCTGAAGAAGGCGGCGGCAGGGACAAGGTCGAGGATCAGCATTCTAAGGGAAAAATGACCGCCAGAGAGAGAATTGTCGCTCTGGTCGATCCCGGCAGTTTTGTGGAGATGGACCGGTTCGTAGTCCATCAGACCTCTGACTTCGGCATGGCTGAGAAGAAGATTCTCGGCGATGGAGTTGTTACGGGTCACGCAAAGATTGATGCTAGAACTGTATACGTTTTTTCTCACGACTTCACCGTCTTCGGTGGCTCTCTGGGAGAAATGTTCGCGAGGAAGGTCACGAAGATCATGGATCTAGCGCTCAAGACCGGGGTCCCGGTTATCGGGATTAACGACTCGGGCGGGGCCAGAATCCAAGAGGGGGTCGTCAGTCTGGGTGGTTATGCTGAGATTTTCTTCCGAAACGTTCTGGCGTCCGGAGTCATACCCCAGATTTCAGCTGTAATGGGCCCCTGCGCGGGAGGCGCCGTGTATTCTCCTGCCATGACCGATTTCACGATCATGGTCGACAAGACGAGTTACATGTTCATAACCGGACCCGATGTGATCAAGGCTGTTCTAAACGAGGACGTTAGCTTCGAAGAGCTTGGAGGGGCGAGACTTCACAACACGAAGAGTGGAGTCGCGCACTTTTTCGCACAGAACGAACAGGAAGGATTACAGCAAATCCGGAAATTATTGAGCTTCATCCCATCCAACAACACCGAAGACCCCCCTAGAGCCAAGCCTAGACCCCCTGTCGGGGACAAGAGTGAGCTCAACGATGTTCTGCCTGACAATCCGGATAGGGCGTACGATATCCGGGATGTCATAACCCGGATAGTTGACGGCAGTGAACTGTTCGAGATACAACCTCTCTGGGCTCAGAACATCGTCATCGGACTCGCCCGACTCAACGGATACTCGATTGGAGTCGTTGCGAACCAGCCTAAAGTTAACGCAGGGACTCTTGACATTGATTCCTCCGTCAAGGCTGCACGTTTTGTCAGGTTCAGTGATGCTTTCAACATCCCGATACTAACTCTCGTTGATGTGCCTGGGTTCTTGCCTGGGATAGACCAGGAGCACGACGGGATAATTCGCCACGGATCCAAGCTCCTCTATGCCTACTGCGAAGCGTCTGTTCCAAAACTTACCGTCATCATAAGAAAGGCGTATGGTGGTGCATATGACGTGCTTGGAAGCAAGCACATCAGAGCTGATGTGAATCTTGCTTGGCCATCTGCCGAGATAGCTGTAATGGGTCCTGATGCAGCGATCAACATAATCTTCCGCAACGAAATCGCCAAAGCGAAAGACGTCGTCGCAGAGAAACGGAAGCTTGTCAAGGAATATCGTGAAAGATTCAGCAACCCGTACATTGCTGCTGGAAGGGGATACGTTGACGATGTCATCGAGCCCTCGGAGACTCGGGAAGTATTGATCAAATATCTCGAATCGGTGAAGACAAAGAGGGAAGCGCGCCCTCCACGAAAGCACGGTAACATTCCACTCTAGCCTGGACCCGGACCGATGTTCAGAAAGATCCTCATCGCGAACCGTGGAGAAATCGCCGTCAGAATCATACGCACTTGTAGGAAACTCGGAATCAAGACTGTTGCAGTCTACTCAGATAGTGATCTCGAATCTCAGCACGTAATTCTTGCCGACGAGGCTTACAACATCGGGCCTGGACGGCCCTCTGAAAGCTACCTCAATATTCCCAAGATAGTCAAGGTTGCGAAGGCCTCCAAAGCGGGAGCAGTGCATCCCGGGTATGGATTCCTGGCTGAAAATCCCCAGTTTGCACGGGAATGCGAGGAAGCAGGGCTCGTTTTCATTGGACCTAGAAGTAAGATTCTGGCTTCGGCTGCGAACAAGTTCGAGTCAAGGGAGGCCGCAGATCGGGCTGGCGTGCCTACGATTCCCGGGTCGAAACGTCAGCTAGAGACGGCTGACGAGGCTGAAGATGAAGCCCGCCGATTGGGCTTCCCCGTGTTGGTCAAAGCCTCCTTTGGAGGCGGCGGGAGAGGCATGCGCATTGTCAAGGCAGCGAGTGAATTGCGAGGATCCTTCGATCTTGCTGCTTCCGAGGCGAAGGGAGCCTTCGGCCGTTCAGAACTGTATCTGGAAAAGCATCTGGTCAACCCTCGACATATTGAAGTCCAAATAATTGCCGGGCCGAGAGGACAACTCGTCCACCTAGGTGAGCGAGAATGCTCGCTTCAGAGACGACACCAGAAAATCCTTGAAGAGACTCCCGCGCCCCGGCTCGATTCTGCATCAAGGAAAAAGCTAGTTTCGCTGGCCTTGAAAATCGCTAAAGCAACGAAGTATGAAAATGCGGGAACGGTAGAGTTTGTCCGATCATCGCGTGGCGAGTTCTATTATCTCGAGATAAACAAACGAATCCAGGTAGAACACCTCATCACAGAAATGGTTACCGGAGTAGACATTGTAGAGCAGCAAATCCGAATCGCAGACGGAGAGAGTCTCAGGCTCTCGCAAAAAGAGGTCGAGTTCAACGGTGCGGCGATGAACTGCAGAATCAATGCAGAAGATCCGTCGAGAAACTTTGCTCCCTCGCCCGGTCGCATAGAAGAGTTTGTCCCACCAGGAGGCCCTGGTATCAGGGTCGACACAGCCATGATCGACGGAGCTGTCATCCCGGAATACTATGATTCACTCATCGCGAAAATTGCTTCACATGGCCGAACCAGAGAAGAGGCGATTCAAAGACTCAAAGGCGCCTTGAGCGAGACTATCATAACCGGGGTCGAAACTACGATTCCTCTCCATCAAACCATACTTCAAGACAAAGCCTTTGTCCGCGGTGACTACCATACTCAACTCCTCGACAACAAGTTCTCCGCGTGGAACTTCAAGCCACGGCTGTCAATGGAGGAAATTGCTATGCTGTATTTGACTGCAAACTACCCACTCTTTGGAACAAGCAAATCACCATTGCAGAACAGTCAGACAAGATGGCGAAACACGTTCCAGAAAGAACCAACACTGAGGCAACCCTTGTTTGTCGAAGGACTCTAAGCAGATCAACGAACTCACGGTCAGCGGAAAAACCTGGCTCGTTGCACAGCTCGAAGAGCGGGGTTCAACTCAAGAGATCAAAATCAACGATCAAGAGCTGAGCGTTCGCATGCTCCGTGAGCCGACAATTGACCAACCAGATCTCGTTGCGAGTATCAATGGAAAGGTCCTGATCGCTAGAAAGGAAGAAGAGCGCGATGGAAGCAGCTATCTTATTCGACTAAACGGAAGACTGATCAAGGTCAGCATAGTCGGAAGAGAGCAATCAGTTCGAAATGCGGGAGAGACTGAAACAGTTCTTGGGCCTGTTGTGATAACTGCGCCTATGAGTGGGAGAATCGTCTCCTTGAAAGTGTCTCCCAACACATCGGTAAACAAGGGCCAGCCGCTAGCTACTCTGGAGGCGATGAAGATGGAAAACGAGATCGCGGCGCCAAAGACTGGAATCGTGAAAGAGGTCTACGTTCAATCGGGCGCGTTGGTGAAGGCGGGAGACAAGCTATGCTTCTTAGAATAGCGTAGAATCAAGAGGTTATTCCTGTCATGGACCGCTGGAAGTACTACGATATCATACACAAGCGCCACTCCGTGATGAACCCTGTAGATGAGAATAAACTCGAGCGTTTGTATGATCTGCTGGAACTGAAGCCGAATGCTAGGGTCATAGACATCGGATGCGGGAAGGGAGAGATGCTGATCAGGCTAGCCGAGAAGTACCACATCAAAGGCATAGGAATCGACAAATCTCCATATTGTGTACGAGAAGCTGAGAAGCGGAAACGTCAGCGCGTTCCGCAGGCGGACCTGAGGTTCCTGGAAATGGACGGGGCCCAGTACAAGCCTGAGAGTCGAGAATCCTCAGACCTAGCCATGTGCATAGGGGCCACATGGATTTACGATGGCTACAGAAACACTGTCAGAGCTCTTGGCGGAATGACGAGGCCATCCGGATTCGTAATGGTCGGCGAACCGTTCTGGCGTACAAATCCTCCACAAGAATACCTTCGGTCTGAAGGATTGTTGGCTGACGCTTTCGACACACATCACGGAAATGTTTCAACCGGAGAGTCGGAGGGACTGAGGCTTGTCTACACAATCGTCAGCAGCCAGGAAGATTGGGACCGGACAGAAGGGCTTCATTGGTCCACTGCAGCCGAATACGCGCTTGCTCATCCCGAGGACCGAGATCGCGAAGAACTGCTGGCACGCGATTCGAAGGAGAGAGAATCCTATCTCAAATGGGGAAGGGACGCCCTCGGCTGGGCAATCTACCTCTTTCGGGTTCTGTAACGTCTTCAGTTGAGAAGACGTAATCTTCCAACTACAAAAACTCGGTTGATTCTCTTTCACTCTCCCGCGTCATTTTGCCCCCACGGGAATTCAAGCCGACCCTGAGAACGTCCCTCCTCCTAACTCGTCGCCGACGCATCCATTCCACTGACCGGAAGAGTGAGTATCCAAATATTGCAGCGCAACAAGCGTTTGCTACCCGGCGGATACTCGGAACTAACTTGATCGGTTAGTATGAATCCGAGCTTTCTACAGATGGCATTAGATTGGTGATTCTCCACCGAAGGAAATGCGAAGACGAATTTATGACTCTCAAGCTTGGTAATCAAGTCTATGACCAGTCTAGTCGCCACAGTTGCGATTCCACGCCCTTGAAATTGGGGTAGCACGAACCACCCCATCTCCCACCCAGTCTTGCCTTTCCATTCGCTTTCCCAATATCCAACATTACCGGCCGGGGAATTAAGAGAGCCGGCCAAAATCGTGAACTGGCATCCAGCGTGCGGGTCCACAGACATCGCAAGGAATTTGTTGTGACGCTTCCGGATCTGTTCCATACTTTCCGGCCCGTTCAAATGCACCATTTGACCTGGGTTTCCGAGTGTGCTCTCCAACAGCCAGAGGTCTCCTTCAGTATACGGTCGGATTGAAACATCGATGGCGTCTTTCATGGTTGCCCTATCCTCCGCGCAGTTGTGGAAGTAGCTGTGTATAGAAGTCGAGGGATTCGGGGTTCGCTAGAGCATCGCGATTTGTGACAGGTCTATTGTTTACAATATTCGCGACGGCAACCTCAACTTTCTTCATGTTGAGAGTGTAGGGAATATCGGGCACTTCCAAGATCAGAGCAGGAACATGCTTCGGTGAAGCCTCAGCCCGAATCGCTCTCTTGATCTTCTCCTTCAGGTCCTCCGTAAGCTTGTGGTTCGGGGAGAGCTTGACGAAGAGGATGATTCTCTGATCTCCTGCCCAGTTCTGGCCTACTGCGAGACTGTCGGCGACTTCAGGTAGTTTCTCAACAACATTGTAGATTTCCGATGTACCAACCCGAACCCCGGAGGCCTTTATCACCGCGTCAGAACGTCCATAGAACGTGTAACCACCCGTGTCGCCGTGGACCATCACGTAGTCGCCGTGCCTCCAAACATTCTTCCCCTTAGCGCGATAGTACTCGAAGTAGGCCTCGCGGTATTTCTCACCTTTAGGGTCGTCCCAGAAGTATAACGGCATAGAGGGGGTTGGAGCCTCGCAGACCAGCTCGCCCATCCTATCAACAACGGGCTCCCCATTCTCGTCGTACACGCTGATCTTCATCCCGAGCCCCGGCGCCTGCAGCTCACCTCCAAAGACGGGGAGAACTGGGACTCCGCCAGCGAAACAACCATTGATGTCTGTACCTCCGCTGATCGAGTTGAGATGCAGGTCGGCCTTGACTTCCTTGTAGACCCATTCGAACCCCTCCGTGGACAGAGGGGAACCGGTTTGGGAAATCTCTCTAAGCGATGATAAGTCGTAATCCTTGCTTGGTTTCGCGCCGATTCCTCTGAGATGATTGAGATAACTGGCACTGCATCCCAGGATCGTGAGCTTTTCTTCCTGAACCAGCTTCCACATTGTGTCCCATTCAGGGTAGAGAGGATTTCCATCGTGCAAAACCAGAGTCGCACCGGTCGCCAAGCAGCTCATCAGCCAGTTCCACATCATCCAACTCGGCGAGCTAATGTATGTGATCATATCGCCCTTCTTCACATCAGCGTGGAGTTGCGTCTCCTTCAACTGATTTAGCAAGACCCCTGCAGCACCTTGAACCATGCACTTCGGCTTCCCTGTCGTCCCAGATGTGAACATGATGTACACGGGATGATCTGAGGGTAATTGCTCAAACCGAATGTTGCCTGTCGCGTTGCCCGATCCGAATTCATCGAACCTAACAGAGTTGACAGGTTGGCCGATGCCAGATTCGGCTCCCGAGTTGGGGACCATAACTATCTTTTCGAGCGAAGGGACGCCGTCCGCCACATTCTTGACGTTAGGCGAAATGTCGAATTTCTTGCCCTTGTAGACGTAGCCATCAACGGCGAACAGTACTTTCGGTTTGATCTGACCAAACCTATCCAACACGGCGCCTGAGCCGAGTTCCGCGCCGCAGCACGCCCAGACGGCTCCGATACTGGTAGTGGCCAACATTGCGATCGCCGCTTCCTCTATGTTCGGCAAGTAGCCTCCTACTCGGTCACCAGCTCGTACTCCTGTCTCACGTAGACCGTTCGCTACTCGCGCGACTCGCGTGTATAGGCCGGAGTAGGTAAGACTCGAACGATCTCGTCCCTCTGACCGTGAGATGAGGGCGATCCTTTCATCTCTGAATCTCAGAAGATTCTCGGCAAAGTTGAGTCTGGCCCCAGGAAACCAGTTGGCCCCCGGGAACTTGCGGAGATCATCAACAACTGCCTGAAATTTTTTCGTGGATGCGATCTCTCCATAGTCCCACATCGCGGACCAAAAGTCCGTCGGTTTCTCTATTGACCATCTGTAGAGTTCAGGATAGGATCTGAGGCTCAGGGCATACTTTTTGTTGGCGTGTGCTAGAAAGCGGGTGAGATTGGCCTGTTTTACTCGTTCACTAGAAGGAATCCAGAGAGGCTTTCGCCTGAGACTCGTTCCAACCAAGTCGGCCAACTGCTCCAAGAATCTCTTGATAACTTGTCCGGACCAGATTTGAAGGATTTCGACCTGGATAATTTATAGCCTTTGAATCAGACTCCAGACACGAGTCCGGTTGACCGTCATCGACGTAAGACTGCTCACAGATGGATATTTCACGCTCGACAAGAGCTTTCTCGTATTCGGCAAATATCAAGGAATAAAGTACAAGGCAGCACTCAAACCGCTGCTGATACGAACAGACAAAGACAATATTCTAGTCGACACCGGAATCGGGACCCTGCCACCGAAATACGAGAAATTCCACGAGGTAATCAGGACCAAAGAAGAACAATTACGATTATCGTTGAAGAAGGCTGGACTGGAACCCAGCGACATTACTTTGGTGGTGAATACTCATCTGCATTTTGATCACTGTGGAAACAATCTTCTCTTTCCCAACGCAAAGTTTCTTGAACAAACGGACGAGGTCCGGTACGCATACTTCCCAGACAGATTCATGCGTGTAAGTTACCTGCGAGAATTCTTTGACACCGACGGAGAAATCGTGCCACTACGGGGAAAATACACGATTGAGGACGGGGTGGAGATCGTCCCAACACCAGGCCACACCGTAGGGCACCAGTCGGTTGTTGTGAAGTGGAAGAACCGGAACCTGGTCTATGCGGGGGATGCTGCTCCTCTGCCAGAAAACATCGAGAAACGAAACATCACCGGAATGATATACAGTACCGCCCAAGGATTGGAATCAATCGATCTATTGCGACGGATAGAGAATCCAGTTTACATTTACTCACACGAGAACGAACAACTGAAAATTCCTACATAGCATTCGTAAGCTCAACCGGAGTTCGTATCGACCCTCGGCAATTCGAAGTAGGCGTCGTGCGAAAAGGATATCGAAGTCTACCTCTTAGCCTGCTTGGGTAAATGCGCCTCTAGCGCGGGGAAGATTGCCCTGGCCCTCAGTTGACGGATAAGCTCTCTATGTTCACCGAAGTGCTTCTTGCAGAACCATTTGCGACAGTTGCCACAGAACAGGATAGTTTCGCTCTTGCAATCATCGTAGTGACAACCCGATTCCATAGCAAAAGTGAGGCGCGGGACTTGATTGGTAGGAGAGGCGAGCGAACGCTAAGGGCCGATAATTAGCAGCTGCGGCAATTCATGACCAGCCTCGCTCGATCCCTTTTGAGTAGGCCGTCCAGTAAGGGTCAGCGTCGGGGTAGCCGAGGTTTCGCATCCCCATGCGTGTCGTTGCTTTGCAACCTCGAAACTTCGAAGTCAGCTTTCCGACAACATTTGAAGGGATCTCAGCTGAAGTCAATTTGGATCGAATCTTGTCTGTCTTTGCTGGTCTCGAAGCGATGATGAGACTGCCTTCACTCAGGGAGACTAGTGGGTCGATCCTGAAATGGTCACACAACGCACGAGTCTCTTCGCTTACCGGAATCGACTCTAGGTCAACGATTATGCCCAGGTCGGACGCGCTCGCTAGTTCGATCATCCCTGCGATTACTCCGCCTTCCGTGGCATCATGCATCGCCGTTACCCCGTCACGTCTGACCCCTATCGACGAAGCTGTCAAAGCGTCTCTAACAGTACTCACTTTTCCCAGATAATCCCAGGCCCTTGCGAACAATTTGGAGCCCAGAGCTTTCTTCACTGTTCTTGGGAACGTCCGAGTTAGGACCGCGGTCGTCTCAATGGCGACACCCTTGGTCAGGATGACGTCATCTCCAGAATGGGCCATGCTTGAAGTCAGGTACGATTTCTCAGGACCAGTAGCGAGGAGCACCCCTCCCCCAATGACGCTGTAGTCAATTCCAGGGTATTTTCCTGTGTGACCTCCGATTATTGATATTCCCAGTTTTTTGCATTCGTTGTGAAAAGCCTTCCAGAATGTCGCGAATTGAGAGTCTCCCAACGCAGGTGGGAGGTTGAAGTCGAATAGACCGTATACGGGTGAGAACCCGGTGGTTGTGAGGTCCGAGGCCAAGAGATGAATGGACAGCCATGCTGAGGCCTCGGGTCCAACCTGGGGGATGTAGGAGAGAGGATCTGATGTCGCCACCATTACCTTTCCTTTTCCGAGTCGGACTACTGAAACATCAAGGCCATGCTGCGGACCCTTGAGAACCTCCGAGCGTTTCTTACCTTTCAGTCGGTACACTGTCTGTGACATGTATTGGGCGTTGGGCTTTCCAAATCTCATGGGCTCTCTGGGTCCTAAGGCAAGCGAGGGAGAATAGATCGGCTAGAGACATAGTTGAAGTGCTTTGAGGCGAACCAGAATCACAATAATGAACCCGCTTATGACCATTTCTGGTATGAGATAGCCAGCATTGTAAGCCGCGGAATATATGATAGGGTCCCATCCGGCCCAAGCGTATGATGCGAAGAAAATGACTCCCGAAATGAAATGCATGATGAAACGACCGGTTATGCCAACTGCTACGCCGATCAACGGTCTGTTTCGAAACAACCCGGCGAGACCTAACGCTCCAAATGCGAATGGATAGTCAAGAAGGAGCTGTGCTGGGTGGACGACTAGGGGCATCTCGACAAGAACGACGAGGCCCAAAAGGGTTCCCGCAATCGCTCCCAACTTTGGTCCTCGTCTCAAGGCGAACAAAAGAACTGGCACCATGGATGCCAACGTAATCGATCCCCCTTGAGGCAGAGTGAAAATCGCAATGAGACTAAGTACTCCCGACAGTGCGATCGCGCTAGCCATCTCCGCGAGAATCTTGACTGGGACAGCTTGCCGAAACGTGATCCTCTTTGGCAATACGGGCTGTTCTGATGCCTCGAACGTTTCCAACATGCCTCTTGTTCATTTTGTTGAGGTGGCTGAGAAACGGCTGAAGAATCAGGCTTCCTATCGTCCCTCCGCCGGCATTACCCGGATCAGGTGAAAAGCTCAGTTAATTTAACCGAACTTTCTTAAGGGTCGATGGCGACGAAGCCATCCTCTCAGCCGGGTTTATCCCAGCTCCCCGTTGCTAGAGGGAACTAGGAACCGCTTATTTAAGCGCTGGCTATTCGGTTTCTTTGAAGAAGTATCGTGGCCAGTGGGGCCAGCTCGTCTCTTGTGATTTCGGACTGAAATCAACCTCTAGCTCCATTCCAATTTTCAAGGATTCCAGTCGCGACGTTCGGATAATGCTAGGCAACTTGACCCCCTCCTCCATGTTCACAATTCCGACAGCGTATGGAGTCATGTGTTTGAACTGTGGTGGCGAAACATGGACGACTGTGTAAGTTACGAGCTTGCCTTTGGTTCCCAGCTGAACCCACTCGACCCTCGAGGATCGACACTTTGGACAGATCGATCTGGGTGGAACCATAATGTGCTTGCATCGAACGCACCTCACCGCCATTAATTTCCGCTCAGCGCACTGCCGATAGAACTCTTCGATCGTAGGGGGCGGCAGCTCGCTCAAATTTTTCAAACGCTCCTCAATATGTGAACTACACCGGTGGCTCCGGATCCACCTAGATTATGTGCAAGGGCAATTTCGGCATCGGCGACTTGTCTCCGGTCAGCCTGTCCTGTCAGCTGCAAATATAGTTCGTGGATTTGGGCAGTTCCTGTGGCGCCTACGGGGTGTCCTTTCGATTTGAGCCCACCACTCGTGTTAATCGGGATAGTTCCACCGATGTTTGAGGCGCCGCTCTCAACGAACTTGCCTCCCTGGCCAGGCCTGCAGAAACCCAAGTCCTCGCATGCGATGATCTCAGCGATTGTGAAGCAATCGTGGACTTCGGCAACGTCGATGTCTTTCGGCTTGACATCAGCCATCTTGTAGGCCTCCTGCGCTGCTTGCTTTGCGGCGTTGATGGTGGTGAGGCTGTCGCGTTCGTGGAGGCAGAAGGTGTCCTGGGATTGTCCCGAACCGATAATGTGAACGTAATTGTCGCTGAGCTTCTTCGCGAGTTTCGGGTTCGTCAGGATTAGACAACTGGCTCCGTCGGTTATGAGGGAGCAATCATACAGTTTGAGAGGCCATGCGACCATACGGGATTTCATAACCTCGTCGAGGGTCACTTCTTTCTGCATGTGGGCCTTGGGATTCAAGGCCCCATTCTTGTGATTCTTCACCGCCACGGCGGCCATTTGTTCCTCCGTTGTTCCGTACTCGTGCATGTGAACGGTTGCCATCAAGGCGAATAGTCCGGGGAAAGTCATCCCGTTCCATTGTTCGAAGGGATAGTCCGAGGCCGTGGCAAGAATTCCAGTCACTTCTGGCGTAGGCTGATTAGTCATCTTCTCAACGCCACCAACCAACACGATGTCGTACATGCCGGACTTGATCGCCATTATCCCGGCGCGAAGAGCCGATCCCGAAGAGGCACAGGCATTCTCTATCCTCGTTGCAGGAGCGGGCAGTAGACCGGCCCAGCTTGCGTTTATCGGGGCATCATGCGCTTGATGCTCGTAAGCCTCGCTCATCTGGCCAATGAATGCGGCCTTGATATCCTTGCCAGGGTCCAACTCCTCAACCCGGTGAAAGGCCTCTAGAGCAGCTTCGGCGAATAGCTCACGAGCGTAGACGCCATCTCGCCGTCCGAATTTAGAGAGGCCCGCGGAGATTATTGTAGCGAGCGGCTTGACCCTACGCGGCCTGCGCAACTAAATCTGAAATCAAAGAGCGACCCTTCACTAAAATAGCCTTCCTTGTGAATACGGTTCCTGAAAAGTAGACACGGGATTCCAGGTAGCTAGGCGAACTGGTTCTTAGCTCACCGCTTTCTTCACGAGTGCAGCGATCCGTGACTCTTCGGCGGCAGTCAATCCCTTTAACGCGAAGGAGGTTGGCCACATCTGGCCTTCGTCGAAGTTCGCCTTGTCGCTGAAGCCGAACGTCGAGTACCTCGCTTTGAATTTCTGCGCTGCTTGGAAGAAGCAGACGACTTTGTCGTCCTTGGCATACGCGGGCATCCCATACCAGGTTCTCGGAGAGAGGACTGGCGCGGTTGCTTTGATGATGGCGTGGAGCTTCTTGGCGATGCTTCGGTCTGGCTCTCGCATCTCGGCGATTTTCGCAAGCACGGCGCTCTCGTCGTTTTCTTTGCCCGCCTTCCGTTCCTGGAGAGTCTCCCTCATCGCAGCTATCTCCCCCTCTGTGAGTCCCTTGGACTTCTGAGTGCTCTTCTGCGCAGTTTTCATGGGATTCTATTTTTTCTTCAGTGCCTAAATACTTTTCAAGAGCTGTTTCCTGCTGAAGCATCATGTCTGGAACTGAGTCCGAACTGCAGAAGCGTTTGAAGGGTATACAGTGGCAGGGTCAAAATTGTCTCTCCTGCATCTGGTTTGCGACAACCGATCCGCTCAACGCTGATCTGTTTGACAGGGCAATGTGCATTCATCCCAAGCTCAAAGCCTACCAGCTTGTCGTTTCTGGCCGCGACTGGTGCAACCTCTACGAGGAGATAAAACAGAAACAGATCGAACACAAACAAGCTATGGCTTTGAAGGCCGAGGAAAAATCCGGATAAGCTGAACACGTCTCCGGCCTCAGAGGGCTGAAGGAATTCTACCTCGCCACTATTTCGTCATGTTTACAGAATATGAATCTCTTTCTTGTCGCGGATGAAGGAATAGGCCTGCCCCGTAGCTATTTGAACCGTCATAGTCTCATCCTATTTTATCAATGACAACTCAATGAGGAGAAAAGGATCGCCAACACAATGAACAGATGCCATGCAGGCTCGGAAAACTCCCGGGGTGGCTGTGACGCCGCTCGAACCTAGGTTCAAAGTCGCCGCTCAAAGCGTTTTCTACGCCTTGCGCTCCCGTGACGGGACTTGCGAGTCGGGTTGCGGCGCTTCTCAGACCCGTGTGGCCGAGATAGTTTTCGGGGTCGATATTGTCGAATGGGACCTGTGCTCCGCTTGTCTTTCTCGGACCGGTTTCCAGGAATACTTCAACTCCCTGCCTTCGGCGACCCCGCGAGAAGCAGAGGAAATCAGAATACTCCTGGGAATTTCGAATGAGACGTTTGAAAGGCAGAACCGAGCAGCCCTGCCCATAGCCTAACTTCGAGAATTCAGATCGGTGAGCTAGCTAAGCTGAGTGATCTGGATCAGATTGCCTACCGTGTCGTGGAATTGGGCTATGGTTGAGCCGGGTGTTCTTGTTGGCTCCATAGTGAAGTGGACGCCGAGCTTCTTTAGTCTTTGAGACTCTTTCTGAATATCGTCGACGAAGAACATGGTTGCAGGAATGCCTTGTTTGAGGATGGATTCCTGGTATGTTCTTGCGGCGGGGTTGGCATTTGGCTCGAGAAGAAGCTGGGACCCGTTCGGATCCTCTGCCGAGACGACTGTAAGCCATCTGTAGCTTCCCGCGCTGATATCTGTCTTCTTGACGAAGCCTAGTGTCTTGGTGTAGAAGTCAAGCGCTTTGTTCTGGTCGTTGACGAATACGCTGGTTAGTTTGATCTTCACAATTCTCAGCCGGTTGGAGAGGCTCTAAAAATATTTAGTCAGGACCGTTCCGCTGTGCGCTATACGGACTGTACAGTTGGAGATGATTTTGTGGGGCGCGAGTACGTACAGCGGATAAAAAGTTCGAAACCCTAACAAAAACACCGAAAAAATACATCTTTTTATACCGGCCAAGCCGAATAGACTATTAGACATGGGAGGAGTAAGCCGTTGTTCACAAAGCTCGAAGCAGAGAACGCCCTCAGCCAAGCACGGGCCGAGGCCGAACGACGAGTAGCCCGCCCCTCACTACCCCTCCTCACGAACTTCTCCCGATCCTATGCCACGTATGAGGAGGCAAGGAAACATCTCCCCTCCGGAGCATCCTCGAACATCCGCGTCCACGCTCACGATCCCTTCCCGATCCTCTTCAAGAACGGTCTGGGATCCCGAGTTCGCGACCTTGACGAGAACGAGTACGTGGACCTCCTAATCGCATATGGAGCGCTAATCCTGGGACACGCTCACCCAGCAGTGGTGACCGCTATTGCTGAACAGGTACAGAACGGGTCCATGCTCGGAACCACCACCGAGTTAGAGGTTGAGGTTGCGAAGAAAATTCAATCGATGGTGCCCTCTGCAGAAATGGTAAGCTTCTCGAATACGGGCACAGAGGCTACGATGGAGGCTGTCCGGATTGCCCGCGCGTTCACCGGCAGGGAGAAACTTCTCAAGTTTGAGGGCCACTATCACGGACACCACGACTACGTCCTCTTCAGCGTGGAATCACCGTCGGTTGTCGCTGGGCTGGAACAGTCACCCTCGAAACTTCCCTTCTATCCTGGAATCCCGGAGGAGATAGCAAGAACGGTTGTGATCGCAAAATGGAACGATACTACGGCTGTTGAGAAGGTCGTCAAGAAGAACGCCGCGGACCTCGCGGCGATAATCATGGAGCCAGTTCTCGGAAGCTCAGGCGTGATTCTGCCGGACGAAGAATATCTCAAATCTGTTAGAGAGATCGCTGACAATAACGATGTGCTCCTCATTTTCGATGAGGTTCTGACCGGGTTCCGTCTAGCTCCCGGTGGCGCTCAAGAATTCTATGGTGTCAAGCCCGATTTGTCTTGCTTTGCAAAGGCGCTAGGTGGCGGAGCACCGATCGCTGTGGTCACAGGACGAAGAGATGTCATGGGCATGATCGGGCCCGGACGAATTGGCTACGGTGGAACTTACAATGGGAACTCGATGTGCCTCGCCGCGGCAAAAGCAACTTTGCGGGAGCTTACTAGGAACGATGATGAAGCGTTCAGGCGCATGCACTTTATGGGAGCAAGAATCATGGAGGGACTACGAGAACTAATGGAACGATACGATCACGAGGGAATCGTTCAAGGCCTCGGACCCATGTTCCAACTATTCTTCACCAAGGAACACAAGATAACAGGTTATCGACAGACCCTCAATGCAAACACGGAGAGATTCAGGACATTTCGCAACCTAATGCTGCAGAGAGGAGTTTACTTCCATCCAGACGGTATGGAGAGGATAATGATCTCTACAGCACACGACGAGCTAGATGTTGAAAGAGTTCTCGCAGCGGCTGAAGAAAGTCTCCGGGAACTTCCCAGAGCTCACTAGATCTAGTCTACTTTCCAGTAATGCCCCCGTTCGCGAGCAATCAATGGAGGTTCAAGATCTTGCGTTGGATTGTTCCAAAGGGGCGCAGTGTATTTTGAGACTACGCGATTTCCCAGATCGACAGCTGAGGCGGGAATGTAACTAGTTCCAACTCGTGAGGAGTGGTTCAGGAAGACAGATCGACCATTATCCAGATACTCCCCCAACCTTATCTCCCCTGGCCCTAACAGAGGAAACCAATGACTGCGTACACGGTACGCGAGCTTACTGTCAGCACGTATTCGGATTTTGAACAATTAGCGCTGAAACAGGGAGGTTGTTGGTGCATGCACTATCAACGGGAAAAACCCCTTCGAGGCGTGCAGGGTGAGGAATGGAAGAAGATCAACAGAAGAGACAAGAAAGCTCTTGTCAACAAGGGCAGGTCTCACGCCATACTAGTTTACTCGGGCAAGATACCAGTGGGCTGGTGTCAGTACGGTCCACGTGAAGAGCTTCCACGTATAGATGCGGGCAGAGGCTACAAGAGGCTCAACATCGAATACGGGGACAAGAAACTCTGGCGAATTACATGTTTCTTCGTTGATCGAGCCTATCGTGGCAAAGGAGTGTCGAAGGTCGCACTCAGAGCTGCCCTTGAATCTATCAAGAATCAAGGTGGAGGAATTGTCGAATCTTACCCTGTTGTCTCCGAGAGGATGGCGGCGGTACCGGAATGGCGATGGTTCGGAACACCGGGGATGTTCGAGAGAGAAGGGTTCAAACAGGTTGGACCGCTCGGAACAACCTGGGTTTTGATGCGAAAGACCGTTCTGCCATAGAGCAATACTTCCCTTCACGTAATGCACGTGTTCAGGTACTACGATCGACCGTTCGATTGGCGCGAACTATTCGTACTTTGGCCGTCGATTAACGCCCCTACTAGTCACTGTGCTTCTCAATGGCCGATCATGACGTAAGCCAGACTCAAAGGAGTTAAATCGGTGATTCAATCATGTTCTGTGGATTCTCCGAGCGCGGAGGGGTCTCTGTGAGACTTGTCGAAGAAATCTGGATGGATTCCCGCCCGAGACCCAGCTGCACTTACGGACTTATGCATTCAATGGAATAAGGGCCGATTTTACGAGATTCTCTGGGAGTACACTCTCACCCCTACCACTCTTCGCGAGAGGAACGCGAGAGGCTGGTTCTATTATGAGGACAATCAGCTAGCAGGATTTGCCCTCGGGCGTCCGTACGAGCTGCGACGCTGGTGGCAGTTCGAAGAGCTCTGGGGACCCTGCGAAGGAAGTTCCGAACTCCCAACCCGCACAGGAAAGCAAGATCGGTGGAGGGCTCAGCAATTCCAGAAGCTTCTGTCCCAGCAGAGGTCTCGAATTCTCATTAGAGCTCCAGTAGACAATCCCTTCGCCAACATTATCGCTCGAGAAGTTGGGGCCAAGTGGTGTGGAGGCTATCTTTTGGCTACTCGAAGATTAAGCCGCAGATTGACGGTCAAAGTGCCCGCGGGCTTCAAGCTTCGCAGATTCCGAAAAGGCGATGAGAAGGATATGTCACGAATTCACAATACGGCCTTCCATATCCCACATCCACCCAAGGAATATCTCGAGTGGGCCACGAAACCCAACTGTAAGACAACGCTGGCGGTGTTGCAAGGAGCGGCTGTCGGTTTCTTGACAGCAGAAAAACGGCGTGACGGTGGGTATGGGGACTTCAACATAGCAGTGGAGCCCAAGTTCCACGGAAGAGGAATAGGATCTGCGTTGATGGAGAGAGGATTGAACGACCTGATCGAAATGGGGTGCGAGACAGCAGTAGCTGACTATTGGCTCCAAAACGCCAAGGTTCAGGCGTTGAACCGGAAATATAGCTTCAGGACCGTTCGTGCTTACAACCATTACGAGAGGCGGGGCCTAGTCGCGACAACTTAAGTGCTTTTCACGAGTTCATTCCTTGCGTTTCAATCAGCAAGGAAGTTTGGGGGTCTTGCCTTTCCACCTGCTTCCACTCATTGTACCTTCAATCGCTTTTTGGACCGACTTGGTTCTGGCAGGAGTCATCATTGGACTTGCGTCGTTCACCTACTCCCTTTCAGGCCGACTGATCAGTAGAGAGAAACTACTCCCATAGTTTTTTGGAATCATTCCTATTTTTTGATCAGCCGCATGAGCTTTCTAAGCAGCAACAGTTGAGTGTCTATTGGAACATGGGCGGGATGATTCATGTCGTAGAATACGTGATCTATCCCCAGATGCTTGAGTCTTGGCAGGTCCTCTGCGGCTTGTTGAGGTGTACCTCCCAATAACGCTCGGGGCTCTTTGGCTTTCTCCTCGTCCAGGGTGTTGTGAACTCTCAGGATCCACTTCATCTGATGGGGGTTGCGACCTGCTCTTCGTACCATATCGCGAAAGTTGTTGATAGTTTGACTCAATTTCTCAATCGTGGTGTTTCTTCCGGCAGCCGGCATGATCCCGTCGGCGATTCTTGCCGCCCGCTCCATTGATGCGGGTGCGAAGGCACCTAGCAACATCGGAATGCCCCCTGGCTGAACGGGTTTCGGTCCGATTCTTGATTCTGGGATGTTGTAGAAGTCTCCGGTGAAGCTGACTGGGTCCGGGCCCCAGACCGCGCGCATTGCCATAGCAAATTCCTCAAATCCTCTTCCACGCCTCTTTATCGGGATGTTGGCAGTTTCGAACTCGTCTCTAAGGTCGCCCTGGCCAACGCCGGCAATTGCTCTTCCACCGCTCAGCCTGTCCAGGGTTGCGAAACGCCGGGCGAGTGTCACGGGATTCTGGAAGAGAGCCTGCATCACGCTCGTGCCGAGCTTAACCTTCCTCGTCCTCGCCGCGACGAAGGTCAGCATCTCAATCGGATCATAGACCGTAGCAAAAATCTCGGGCCAGGGATCGCCATCAAACGTATCCTTCGGCCTAGTTGGGAGAAGCAGCCGGTCGCTAACCCACAAAGAAGCCAACCCCATCTTCTCAGCCTCCACCGCGACGCGCAGGATTGTTTCAGGGGAAGCAATCATTCCATATTGAGGGAGGGCGACCCCCACAACGACGTTCGATTCATCTGATCGATTGATCGAGCTTGGCACTTGGCTCTGGTTCTCAAAACTTCAATTTAAGAGCATAGCCGGCGGTGAACGGGCCTTAGCATGTCTCTCTGAACTTAAGAGGCGTTCCAAGATACTTCGCCAATCCTTTCTTCAGTTTTCCGGAGATATGAACCGCTGATCTGGTCTTGTAGTCGTAGGCTACCTGTGTAGTTCTACCAACTGCGTATTCTACTCGGCTAGGTCCGCGGATGGAGTAGTCGAGGTCCCATGAGCGATCTCCTATCCGGCTCACCCATACTAAGACGGTTATGCGCCGTTCGTCTATGATTGGCTTTTTGAATTCGCCTCGAGCCGAAGCGAGGATGAAACCGGAACGGAACCCTCTCGTTACCAGCCCGAGGCTTCTTGCAAGCTCCACACGAGCGGTCTCCATGTACTGGAGATACGTCGCGTGGTTGACATGGCCCATTACGTCGATGTCACGGAACTGGACTGGCAACTCAATGCTGAACTTCACTTGTGATTCCTCTCACGGATAGATAGGAGGCTTCTACAGCGTAACAGAAAAAAGATCGCCCATCACGTCTGATGGAGATATGATTCATCAGCTTAGGATCTACGAGATTTTCGACCAGAACAAGCAAGCGTTTCACAACAGGTTCCGCGACCACGCCTGGAGGATCATGCGATCTTACGGGTTCAACATCCTCGGTACGTGGGAGACGAGACTGGGAGACAGGACCGAGTTCGTCTACCTGCTCGCCTGGCCGGATGAAAAGACAATGCGACACGCCTGGGAACAGTTCCGGGCCAACGAAGAGTGGAAGGAGATCAAGAAAACCACCAATGCTCGACACGGCGACCTTGTCGGAGAAATCCAGGATAGAATGCTAATCCCGACAAGTTATTATCCCACTATCAATGTGGCACGCTAGTCAAGTTTCAGGTTCGAGGCTTCGCCGCTGGGTTTCTTCGACTCGTCTTTCATTTTCTTCACGGTTTCCTTTAGAGCTTCTTCAACAAGGCGGGTCATGAGATTGAAGAGAGATTGAGGTCGCCGGCTGAAAACAATCGACGACTCGCTGATCTCGCCCTCCAATTCTCCAAGTCAGTGCAGGAATCGCTTAAATCCGGGCTCGACGCCAAAGACCATAGGGAACGGCCGATATTGAAGGTCTGCCCAGACTGCGGCAAGATCAACCATGATGAGTCCACATTCTGCGATGGATGCGCTGCATCACTATCGAGAGTTCAGAGTGTTGGAGTGGGTGAGGCGGTCGAGATCGAGAAGCGGATTGAGCTCGAACACAAGACGCAGCCTAAGAGGGTGAGGAGTCGCGCACCTATTCTTGTCGCGCTAGGAATCGGGCTCGCTTTCCTTGTCGGGGGCTTGACCTATTCTTCGTTCTCGAAAACTTGGTTCTTGGAGTGTTTCTCATGTTCACCGCATTCATCGTCCTCGGTGCGACTACTCAATTGTTCAAAGACGCTCCCTACGAGGCGGGCCGGTTGTGGGGCTTTCGAGGCTGGTCCGGCTGGAGACTAACAAGAGCACAGCGACGCGAAGAGGATGAAGAGTTCCGACGCGAAGCAGTCGATAACTAGATTAACGTTAGCTACTCATCACTTTGCCGCCGACCCCAGCAGGCAATGCTCTGAGCACCCTCAGCCTTGCTGACAATTTCGACGGAGCTACTTCTCATCGCGATCTAATAATCATAGTCTTCGAATCAGCCACTGTGATGCTTCATAGGATGATGGAACTCAAGTGAGGACGGATGATGCCAAGAGATGCCTCAAATCGTCTACAGTAGCTTTCGGACAACCACATACCAGCCTGCGTTGCGGTGAGTCGTGAAGCCATTCCTGGTATACATTGAGAGGGGGCCCGGAAAGTTGTCAGCAGCTGACGTCGGTTTGTTGACGGGATATGCTTCAGCATACTCTAGACCTTCGTTGGAAAATTTTTCGCAGGCAGCGTTCAGTAAACGGGACGCTACTCTCTTGCTACGGTGCGAGGGTGCTACTACGAAGCAGACGATTGAGCCGACGCGCTCCACTTGGTCTTGACCAGAACGCATCAGTCGGTGTAGCGCGGGGTAGTTGTCGCGGTTGGCTGCATTACACCAGCCAACAGGATTTCCGTCGTGGTAGGCGAGGAACCCTTGGATCCTTCTCTCCTCGATCTGGTTTGAGGCCTCGCGACGATTCTCAACTTTTCCCCTGTCTGAGAAATGGTACGGATAACAGTAACAATCAGCCCATTCAGGATTCTCCGCGAAGGCAATGTGGTCGAAGAACAACAAGAAGTCGTCTCTCAGAGACGGCGTAAGTTCTTTGACGACAAGCTCACTCATTGGATTGTCTTAGACTGAGTTTCTCATATCTGCCTTTCTCGCGTTGGGATGGCAATTCGTTAGGACCGAGAGAAGGATAACAAAAAAGGGAGTTGAGGGGAGAGTTTCGGTTCTAGCTGCTCGCAGCGATCAGGTCGGGCAGTAGATTGGCAACGTTGGGGCTGCCGAGTCCGGTTACGGCATCCCATCCCGTCGACGCGCAATATCCTGGTATGGAAGGATCTTGCTGGTTGCAATTGACCGTAATATCGTTGAAATCAGCAACATAGTGGGCTGGCTGGTTTGCGATACTGTAAAGTGCTGGGTTGATGAAGCCGAGATTGTGGCCTGCTATTTGATCGGCGAGCGCGATGAGCCCGGCCCATTGTGGTGAGCTAGCGCTTGTTCCACCGACAGTGTACCAGCCGACACTACACGGGTTCGCTCCGCCACAGCCTGTTCCTGACGTAGTGGTCGCACCTTCAGACATGTAAACGAGCACGCCTGTCCTAGCGCTTGCTTGATACGCCATATCTGGCACGCCCCGCATGTTACTGTTGGGACCGGGTGCACCTACGGAGCTACCGATGTAAGTGCTGCCTGAGGGTAGGACGTTCTGGTAGTCTGGCCTCGGGAAGAGAATGCTGTAGCCTCCACCTGAGGCTACCCATCCAGCCTCACGAACACCTGGGTGTCTCGTGCACTGGACAGGAGGCATTGAATCATCTGCGGTCATCGATCCTGTGACTGGGTTGGTGCAGAGGTAAGTTCCTCCGACACCTGTCACGAGAGGGTCCGAAGCTGGCCAACCGACACTGGGATATGGAATCAAGTCTGGGTTCTTTATCGGCGTTAACATGTGGTTGGCAGTACCGCTGTCGCCTGATGATGCAAGTAGGGTGATGTGATTTGCTTGAGCGTCTACGAAAGCTTGGCGAAGTTGTAGAAGTGCTGGAAGGCCGCTGTGGAAAGCGCCTTCTCCCGTGCCGAAGCTCATGCTAATTACGTCGGCGAGATGATTATCGGCCACGAACTTTATCGCGTTCATCATTTGCGGTAGACCGGGTACACCAAGCGTTTCCGCTGTCGGCGTTGTCACGAGAAGTATGTTGGCCTTGGGGGCAGTGGCATGGGCCCATTCAACATCGAGTGAGACTTCCAGAGCCCAGAGGTTATGGTTCTGAATACCTGTCCCACTGTTCGGTGGAGGTGGATTCGGAGGCGGGGAACCCTGGACTTCTAGAATGTTGAAGGTGGGCATTCCAGTGGTGCAGGCTACTCCGTCTTCGCCGCATAGATGCTGAAGACCGAACGCATTGTCGAAGATTTTCAAGTCAGTGCGGATCGTGCTGCTGCCGAAGGAATCAACGACCGCGATTGTGGTACCTTGACCTTCGTTGCCTGCTGACAGGACTGAGGCGTAATTGTAGGAGACCGCCATCGCTGCGGGATTGAAACAACGAATTCCCACGGCATTGCAGGCAGCTTCGGGTGGGAGGCGTACCCCCGCTGGAGAGATAGTACCACTCACCGACTGCCGGATGAAAGAGAGGGCTGGCGCTTGCGATCGCCACGCCGGTTGCATAGAGTGGAATCGCCATGAATGTTGATGCTAGTAGTATGGTGATTGCGGTTGTTGCTGCAAATGGTTTTCGCAAAGAAATCTTCGCCGATTAATTCATGCTTGAGAATATAAGTCAAAATTGATTCGACAAAAACGCAGATCGCGTTTTGAATCTCGAACGGGATATCGATGTCGGGTTCTATGTTGAGCTTGACCGGCCGATGCTCGAATGAATGAATTCTAGCGTTCGCGTCCAAGCCAGGCGTGCTGCCTGTGGAACGTATTCAGGTCGATCACTCTCGAAGAACCAGTGTTTCGTTCCGGGATACATGTGGCACGTTACAGGCCGACTGGACTGGCGGATTTTTTCCTCCAGACCGCGAATACTTTCTTCTGGTTCCCACTCATCGTTCGGGGCAAAGTGGCCTAGGTAGGATGCTTGGCTTTTTGAAAAGTCTAGATCGTATGTCCCGTAGAAAGCCGTCACGGCTGCAACATCTGGTTCCTTGGTGCTCAACCATAGTGCCCAGGCCGCTCCCATAGAGAACCCGACGACCCCTATCTTGTGTTCCTTGATCGAAGGATGAGCGTGCAGATACTCGTGCCCGCCGAGGACGGTCTTTTCGACAAGTTCTTGGTTCTCTTTCTTCATGTTCTCCTTCGCCTCGTCGATCGTCCGCGCCACTTTGCCCTCGCGAAGATCTGGAGCGAAGGCTGAGTATCCTTCAGCTGCGAGCCGGTCGCACAGGCTCTTGAAGAAATCGTTCAGCCCCCACCATGCATGAAGAACCATCACCCCACCTCGAGAAGTCTTGGGTACTGATAGGTAGCCGCGTCCCACTCCATCTCCGACTTTGAACTCTACAATGTTTCCCTTCAATCCCGTCAAGTTCGTTTGCATCTTCTGAACGGTCTAAGCCAGAGACCCGTGAATATATTTCTCTAGCTGGGTTCCTCTGACATTCAGACAGGCTCGACCCACAAACTCATGGTGGATGTCCGGAAAATACTATTATAGTAGTATTACGGGCATAGAAGCTTCGAAGATTCTAAGAGGATCCAAGCATGACCACTTTGAAAATGAGCAAGACTGTCGTAATCGCACTACTCTGCATGGCACTAGCTGCTTTCCCAACCATGATCGCCGTGAAGGCCGCCCACGCAGACGAGGGAGGCTTCAACAATCCTGGCAATATCCTAATCACTGACCAGTTCAACAATCGAGTCATAGAGATCAATCACTCCCGCCAGATCGTCTGGCAGTTCGGACTAGGCCCCAACGACCTCACCGCGAGCTCGATCCTCGGCACCAACGATGCTGAGCGAGTCGGCGACCTCACTCTCATGTCAGGCACCGGCATACCCGCCGGCGCGACAACCAACTGCCTGAATGGATGCTTCGATAACCGCGTGATTCTCGTCAACGAGGCCGGAAAAATCGTATGGCAGTACGGCACGTTCGGCGTAACCGGGTCCGGGCCCAACCAGCTCAACACTCCCGTCCAGAACACCTTCCTACCAAACGGGCACGTCCTCATCACAGACCAAGGCAACGAGCGAATAATCGAAGTTCGACGCTCAGACAACGCCATCGTCTGGCAATACGGACAAAACGGCGTCATCGGTAACGGAGAGAACCAGCTGAACAATCCCAACGCCGCAGAACTCCTCAAGAACGGTAACATTCTCATCTCCGACGAGAACAACAACCGCGCGATTGAAGTTACTCATACGAATCCCAGCAAGATCGTCGCAACATTCACCGTCCAGGGCACCGCGAGCGGTGTAGCCTTCGCCAGCCGGCTCTCGAACGGACACACGCTCATCACAGATTCCAACAACGCGCGTATCGTCGAGGTTGACTCCCATGACAATCCGGTATGGCAATACATCACCAACACGACCGCGGGCAGCAATCCCCTGCCTCTACCCACCCGAGCGGTAAGGTTGGCCAATGGGCATACGTTGATCAGTGATCAATTCAACGATCGAGTAATCGAGATCATGAGCACCATCAATCCTGTCATCGTAGCCAGTTATGGCACAATCAACACTCCAGGCTTCAATCCGACCAACGCCAGTGTCATGAACGCGCCTTACAGCGCCTATGTCATCGGCGACTACACGGGTCTAACACGTCCATAACCCCTCCAACCTCCACCCTTTTTTCTCGACGTCGTACGCAGCAGTAGTCTAGATAGTAGACAATACTACACAGGACCCGCGAGTTGTTCCGAGGAATAATTTGTTGAATCAAGAAAACTCTGTTAGTGGCTTTGACCATTCATCACTACAGCGTTTCGGTTTTCCCAGCAAGTTATCAGACTTGGATTATCAATATGGCAATTTGAAAGGGATTTTTCATTGAAACTACCTTAGAGATCATGCTGCCGAGGTTTTTCCTACGCTGAGGCTTGGACGGTTCCGTCAATGTTTTCTTTCGGCGTTATGATCACACTACGTCAAGTAAGAAAGTTGGGAAGGCGGGTAAGATGGGGCGCTTCTCTTTGCTTTTGGGAAGGGGTCTAAAGGTTGTCGGACTTCTTCTCGTCGCTCCTTTTGTACTCCTCTTCTTCTTTATTGTACCCCTAGGAATAGGCCCCTCGGACCTCGTTTTGAGTATCTTGATCACGGTTGGTTTGGCGGCAATTGGTGGGGCACTATATGTTGTTGGGAAGATTGTCGCCCCAAACGACTCGTGGCTTGACTCTCGACTTAGCCCGTGGGGAGACGACGAGTCATTCAAACCTGATGAAGAAGCTGAAGGAGAAGACCAATTACCGCGCAAACAAATCGACTAGAAGAGGCATCATAGCGGCTACGAACGCAGCTTTCGCGATGGGCTGACCCCTCCTAGCTAAGGTTGCAGAGCTCTTGGACAACGGTAAATTTGAATAGGATTTTTCAACGAATTCATCTTAGACGAAATGCCTGGAAACATGGCACAGGTTGAGGTAGTTTCCATGGTTTCACGTTGAAGCTGTAGGATGATTTCTTTTGGGTATGCAGTCTAATAGGCATGTAAATCTGAACGTCTAAATCAAATCGACTCGCTGGTCCGTCTCAGTGGATAGCGAGTCTTCCTACTGTTTCAATCTGACCTTGCCCGGCAGGGCCCGGTTTAGAAGCTCAACGCACTTCTGGAGGTTTTGATCCGGGAGATCCTTGTCAGGCACCATTTCTACGTACTCGTTGCGGTTGCCTCTGATCTTGATCGCAGGGGTTTCCACGTAGCCCGTTCGTGGCGAGGCGAAGTTCTTCGAAGTTTTGTGAACTTCAACTTCGGAGATGTCTGCCCCGGCTAACTGGAAGTTGTCCTTGTCAAGCCGCAAAAGGTCATCAACGCTCAGCCCTTTTTCCAGTAAGGCATCTAATTTATGGATCTGGCGTGGGTCAGCAAATTGTCCTCCAATTTTCACAAAAGTCAAATTTCCCGGTTGAAAGAGCATCGCATACTGAATGTTCGAGTGGAAGACGCGCGCCTTCGTAACTCGTAAGCTTCCTAGAAAATCAACCAACGATCAAGCCACCAATACGCTAAGCTAGCTTTCTCGATTTTGCCAACAAAGGGGCCCTGTAACCAATGGAGACCTATGAAGGATTCAGAAACTCACGAGGACTGGGCACCATAGGCGTGCCGTATCCATTCTAAAGTGGACTCTGAGAATCCTGTGCAAGCGTAAAGATGGAAAAGACCCGAATATTCGATCGAAGTCAGACGAGCTCGACCCTCGGTTCTTGAAGCCGAACTTCAGTCGAAAAAAGCGCGAGAGATGGAAATATTGAATGTTGCAGTATACTTTTTTCTGTAAATTTGTGTCTTTTCGCATTTTGGTTTTCCACAAAAGCAAGGAATAAGAACTCAACGATCTTTGAATCCAACCTTAATGGAGCAATCGATCTCCGTAACAGCAGCAAGATTCCAACACCGAGATCTCTCAATCCTAGTTGGAATACTATCTGGAACACTACTGGTTGTCTTTGCATCTGAAAACCCATTATCAAATTTTCAACCCATTGATCTAGTCATCTTCTTTGCAGTTCCTGCTCTTGCAGGCGCAATTGCCGGATTCACATCCGCTGGCCAGTCAAGGCAAAACGGTGCTATCGTCGGAGTCGTCATAGGACTTGTGTACGGGATACTGAACGGGCTTCGACTTGGCAACTCGGTAGGAGGAGAACAGGTTCTCTTTCTCATCCTCACCATTCCGATCTGGGGATTTCTAGGAGGCTATGGCTCCATGCTCGCTCATCGGACAATAGAAGGAAGCTCACTAGAGAATGCTGTTCTGCCATGGCCGGACGACACTCCACGAACTGGACCCGTGCAAGGGCCAAAGATCTGCGAAAACTGCAAGACAGCGAATCCTGCCGACGCGCTATTCTGTAAGAGCTGCGGAACAAAACTCGGCCAGATCTCCTCACGGGCCTAACCCATTCTCTTCGAAGACCCAAGCGTTTGGCCGCCAGCCGACTCTGAACAGTTACGGTTCGGCCTACGCTTCTTGTTCCACATTCGATTTAAGTATTGACCCCAGAGCGTACGAAGATGGGGACTGACATTCATTGCTCATGGCTCTAGCGGGGACATGTTTCTAATTCTTACTGGATCCTTCCTTCGACAAAATGCGTCACACTCGACCGTTTCGTCACTTTCTTCTACAACCTAATTGTAAGACTTAGTACGGGCGGACTAGAACCAAATTAATAGGTTGACACGACTCTCCAAGCGTTATTTTGATGGAAGGCTTCGAGTGGGGAAACTCGACTCTGCCCTGCTCTTCCTTTCCTCCACTGTGGGTGTTATGTTCGCTGTGATACGCGCATCGATCAACCCATCTGCGAGCTTAGTTACGGCAATTCCTCTAATCGTCTTGGGGATGGTGCTTCCATTCTATTACGGCTACGTCAGAGGAGCCCTCGTGAGATCGTCGACGGTCGACCGGTATCGTGGATGGATTTTCTTCCTCGTAGGATTAGGAGCCTACGGTTACAGCATTACGGTCGCCTGGATGAACGAGGTTCTTCCAGCTTATGTGGGTCGTGGGGCCTATGTCACTAATGTCCCTGTGGCCGTAGTCGCTGTTTTGCTGGCGTACGTAATAGCCCGAAGATTCCACAAGTTCATCCTCAAAGTCCTAGGCGAATCAAGTTCGAAAGTCATTGCCCGAGCCGCCCTCATGACGGCAATGTCAGCGATCCTGTTTGCGGGCGTTGGTTCCAATGTCGCCACCATACGGAACTTCAGCCCTTCGATCGCGCTGGGTCTCCTCTTGCTCCTAGCTACTGGCGTTTACTTTCTCAGGGAAAGCGGACGATACGCCGGTTATGCAAACTCTGACGTTCCTTACTCGGTTGAGGTGATCAGAGGAAGATGGCATGGCAAGAAACTGCCTTCCTCTGCCATTCCGTGGTGTTGAGCATTTGAAACGATGTCTTCGCTGTGGGCGAGCCCTTCGCCAGGTTCGCGGTTATCTCTCGGTAGAGAGTCCGTAGATCGTTTCAATGTTCTTGAGTCCAAGTTCCCGTCTCCAAATCCGTTTCTGCGTTCTGGACTGAGTTAGCAGGGCCAACCCGGTGCCGAGGAGGACCCTTGCAATGACTCCTAATAGAGGAGAATTGAGAAACCAGACGAGGCCTCCAAACGCAGCCGCACCTACAATGCCAGCGCCATAGGAGACGTCCTCGCGAATTCCCAACTTCGACCGGCTTTTCCAGGCCTAGAGCTAGGGTTTCGCGAGTTTGAGTAGGGCTGAGTGGCCCCATCCGTGATGAGCGAACTCGGAGGCGGGTGGGAGTTTGTCGATTTCGAACCATTGAGCGTCCAGTAGGCTCGGAGCCTTGGTGATTTTCATGGATAATGGAAAGGCTAGAAAGTCAAAGATCAAGTGCCAGGTCTTGTTGTTGCCTACAAAAGATTCTATCTGAGCGAGCTTCAGGGTCGAAGGTTCAATTCCCACCTGTTCTCTCAATATTCTCTTAGCTCCTTCTTCAGGATGCTCAACGTGTTTCAAGTCGTCGTTTGGGAGGAACCAGCCCTTTTGGCCATCAGGCATTTCTCGGTACTTCACAAGGAGAGCGGAGTTGTGATGAAGGACGGCGACATGGGAGACGAGCGTGTGCCTGGAACAATCATCAGGAGCCAATGAAAGATCATCTGAAACCCGCTTGTTGGCGTATTTCAGGATTGTTGACGACCCATCGGGCTAGTTCTGGAATTTGATAACAGTTTTGATGTTGTCTTTGTTCGGACTGTACGCCTTTTGAAAATCCTCAGGTGCTATTCTCATGCTAATCGTATCCCTCAAGACCTCAGGGAATCGTCTCTGAATCTCAGCAAGATCCTTCAAACCCATGCGGAAGTAGTTGATGTTGGCGTTGACCGATCCGAAGAAGGTCTTGTTGCCCAAGACAACATCCTTGTAGAACGAGCCTATGTCCTCGGGCGCTTCTGTTGGTGCGTAGATTCCGAGAAAACACATGATGCCGTTTGTGTTGAGCATTCCGGTTGCTTGCATCGCGACCTGTGCTGACCCTGTTTCTTCCATTATCAGGTCGAACTTGCCAAGCGTCTGTAGCGGTTGCTCGATCGTGTTGACATAGGTTCCGCCGACGCGTTGAGCAAGCAGTGCTTTGATGCTGTCTTTGGTTCGAGTAGCGGTCACAACTACGTCGAGGCCTTTGAGTCTCAGCAGATAGGTGGTCAGGAGTCCTACCGGGCCGGCTCCTAGAATGAGTGCTCTCTGGGGTTTCCAGAGCATTCGTTCTTGGATCTTGAAGGCTTGGTAGACGCCTTTCTCTCCGACACTCATAGGTTCGAGTAGAACCGCGACATCCGCAAGCTCTGATGGGACCTTGACCATGTAGTTGAAGTCAGAAACCGCGTAGTCAGAGCCGAACCCGTGCAATCCCTTGATTCCATGCTCCTTGTAATTTCCGGTCAGGCACATGTCGGACTCGCCGTGCTGACAGTTAATGCAATCGTCGGGCCGACGAACGGTTGGAACCACCAGGTCGCCCTTTGAAATTCCCTGATTGTTTTTGGGAATACTCTCTACTGTTGAGAGAGACTCATGCCCTGTTACGAGATAACTAGATCCTGGAGGGGCCTCACCGTAGAAGCCCTGGTTGAGATCCATATCCGTTCCGCATACACCGATCTCTCGGACGCGAAGCAGTGCTTGCGATGCAGTTGGACTCGGCGGGTCGATTTGTGCTAATTTGATACTATTTTTGACGCCTGGGGTTACGACGAGGGCTCGCATATAGATCGAGCTGGACTTCCAAGCTACCTGGGATTCTTCCAGGTGTTCTTGACGACCCAGACAGGCTCTGCAGGGTTGAAGTATTCTTGGCCCTCGACCTTGTACTTGTCGAGAATTTTCTCGTTGACATCCACCCCGATCCCAGGCTTGTTCGGAATCGTACTGTAACCACGCTCAATCTTGGGCTCGCTGTTTACTAGCTGTCTTTTCCACTCCGAGAAGCAGTCGTAGAAGGATTCTTGGATTAGGAAATTCGGAATTGTGGCGTCCAGCTGAATCGTTGCCGCGTTCTGGATGGGACCGAACGCGTTGTGGAATGCCATCTCAACACCGTACGACTCAGCGATTGCGCTGATCTTTCGAGCCTGCGTGATTCCGCCGATGTTGGTGAGGTCAACTTGGAGGAAGTCTGCTAGATTGTTCGAGAGTACATGAATGACTTGCTCCTTTGTGAGCAGGCGTTCTCCGAGCGCGACTCGAAGACTTGTCGCTGCTCGATACTTCTTCAAGCCGTCAATATTGTCTGGATGTATTGGTTCTTCTGCGAAGAGGGGAGAGAACTCTTCCAGCATCTTCGCAGCCATGATCGCTGAGGTGGGATTGAATCTTCCATGGTGTTCGATCAATAAATCGATCTTGCCCTGAGTTGCTTCTTGGACCGCTTTCACGCGTGAACGGGCGAGGTTGAGGTCCGGTTTTTCGATATAGTCGTATGAATCTCCAAAGGGGTCGAACTTCAGGGCCGTGTAGCCCTGAGCCGCCGATTTTCTTGCGGCTTCACCAAACTGAGTGGGTGTGACGCAGTCGTTGTACCAGCCGTTGAGATATAATCGGACTCGAGATCGGAAAGTACCACCTATCAAATCGTGAATTGGTGCTCCGAAATGTTTCCCGATAATGTCCCAGCAGGCTATGTCGAACGCGCTGGCGGCTGTTGTCGACTCGAAGGACATTGGCATGTAAAAGTCGTGCTTGTGCCACTCATGCATGTTCTTCTCGACATCAAGCGGATCCTTTCCCTTGTAGACCCGTTCAACTTCGCGCAACGCCTGGATGACCGGTTGCACGCGAAGGGTCGGGACGGCCTCTCCAAAACCTACGAGCCCATCCGAGGTCGTCAGCCTTAGCAGGATGGAATTGCTGGCCCAGGTTGCACTCCCCGGCGAGGATTGCTCTCCCAGCTGGTAGATTTCGACGTTGCTAATCTTCAATCGGTAATGACCTGGCTATTCCCTAGGTCCGTATGGAAAGAGGTAGGGCAGATTTGGTTTGTCGTTCCAGTCAACGTAGCACGTCTTGAGCTGGGTGTACTGTTCCAGGCCATATCGTGATCCTTCGGCACCTAGCCCGGATTGTCGGAAACCTGTATGCGCTCCTTGAAGTTGTTCGGGTCCCACCTGGTTGATGTAGCATTCCCCGAACTTGATCTTGTGCATTGCCTTGAAGACTCGAGCGTTATCTTTGGTGAAGACGTAGGATGCTAGACCGTATTTCGAGTCGTTCGCATACTCGATCGCCCGGTCAAAGCTGTCCACGGTAAGGACCGGTACGACAGGTCCGAATATTTCGTTTTGGACTAGCGATGACTTCTGGCCGACGTCTTCTATGACTGTCGGCTCAAAGAACCATCCTTTACCCAGATCTTTCGGTTTCTCTCCTCCGATGATCACTTTCCCACCCTCATCTCTGGCAAGTTCGACAAACTTGATGCTTGTCTCTCTTTCTTGCTCGCTTACCATGGGCCCGATGTCCGTCCCATTGTTCCTTGGGTCGCCTATCCGAAGCGCTTTGGCCATTTTCACGAATGCTGGAAGAAACCGATTCTTCACTTTCTCGTCAAGATAGACTCTCTCTGAGCAGATGCATGTTTGCCCGCAGTTCCAGAACCTGGCCCAGATTGCGCAGCGGAGCGCCCATGACAGATCAGCGTCGTTCCAGACGATGAATGGCGCCTTTCCGCCAAGCTCGAGTATGAGTTTTGCGACATGATTGGATGCCCTTTCCATTATTTTCTGACCAGCCTCCGTACTGCCCGTCATCGTGACTAGCGAGGTGATCTTGTTGGAGACAAGCTCGTCCCCGACCAGTTCTCCACTCCCTGTCACCATGTTCAAGACGCCCTTCGGCAATCCCGCTTCTTCCCCGAGTCTAACCAGTTCGACTGTACTCAGCGGCGTATTGCTGGATGGCTTGGTAACCACGGTATTCCCAGTTATCAGCGCTGGAGCAAGTTTCCTAGCAACTGTGGCTGACGGGAAGTTCCAGGGCGTGATAGATGCGACTACTCCCAAGGGCAGCTTGAGAATCATGATAGACTGACGAGCATTGTCGCTCGGGAGAACGTCTCCTTGTATTCTGCGAGCGTATTCCGCGTAGTACTCGAAGTTCTGCGCCGACCCTTCTATCTCCAGCCTGGACTCGAAGAGAGGCTTGCCCTGTTCAGCCGTCAGAGTTTCCGCAAGTCTCTCCTTATCCCTACGAATCAGCTGTGCAATCTTGAACAGGAAAGAAGCCCTCTTGATCGGGGGCGTGTCCTCCCATTTCGGCTGCGCGTCATTCGCAGCTTCCAGGGCCTGCTTGACTTCCTCCCGGTTCGCCCGAGGGACTCGGCCGATAACACACTCGGTCGTCGGGTTAACAACGTCAATCTTCTCCCCGGTTTTCGAATGAACCCATTCTCCATCGATATACATTCCAAACGACTGGACTCTTGTCTCCAAAGATGATTTCTTCAAATACTCAGCACCTGACGTGTCTCCCCGGTAACGAGACATTGAATCCTCCAATCGGAGATCCGACCTGTAATATCGTTTCTCCAACACGACCCAGGCTCACAACTGTTGTCCAACTTGCGACCATTATGATAGGGAGGGATCTGGGTTGAAAGATCCGATCTCTAAGAAGAATCTTGACGGCTACGGCGCGCCCATAATCCCATGGGAGAAAGTCCAAAAGCGCTTACATCAAAGAATCACTCAGGCCCCAAAGACAGGAGGACCAGACCGGCACACCGCCTGGCTGGCAACCACCAATCCGGACGGGAAACCACATGTCATGCCCGTGGGAATAGTGTTCGTAGACGACTCCTTCTACTTCACCGCCGGACCAAAGACCCGTAAAGCCAAGAACATTGAACGCAACCCAAACAGCGTCATAACGATCGCAACCCACGACTTCGACCTTGTGGTCGAGGGTCCAGCTAGAAGAATAGTAGACTCCGCTCGACTCAAGCGAATTGCAGAAGCGTTCACACATCAAGGATGGAAACCGACAGTCGTCAAAGGAGGACTCACGGCGGAGTACAGTGCGCCCAGCGCAGGACCACCCCCGTGGCACGTGTACGAAGTGAAGCCCGGGACTATCTTCGCCCTAGGCACAGCCGAGCCATACGGGGCGACCCGTTGGAACTTCTAAACCAGCAATCAGCAATCCGTCGCTGGGTTAACAACGTCAATCCTCTCCTCCGTCTGATCACACTCCTAGTTGCCTAGCAAGGCTTCTTCTACCGTTTCAACCGGGAGGGAAAACATAGAATGGACCCAAGGTGCGTACTTGCGATCATCTGGCTCCTTTCTCAAGTCCTCTGTGAGTCTCTCAAGATCTCCGAGAACTTGGCCCACCGCAACTCGTACGCGTTCTTTCTGTTCATATGCACAAGCCCGTCGTGCTTCGTGGCTAGAACATGCAATAGCTCATTCTCACAATACCTTGGGTCGCGAGGGTCTCGGGCAGAATACGACACTCTGAGTGCCTTACGCCAATGCTTGATCACGGCCCCGAGATCCTCTTTGGCACATCTTCTTGCAGCTTCAGAGAGGGTTTCCACCTTCTGAGTGTCATACTTTCTGGGATGAGTATCGCCCGAGAGGCTCCAAACCTTGTCGAATATCCTGTGTCTTCTGAGCTGAACAAGTATCCTTCCGTCGTTATCTAGAAATGCGATTGTTATTCCTACGTGTTTCTCTCCAAGGACCAAGCCGTCAAGGCCATCTCTCACCCTATGAGCCCGCCATCTATCACCATATCCGATTGTCCTTTCGGATGCATTAACAAGCGGAATCTTGTATCGTTCCATGGCCGCACTAATCGGACTAACTCGGTAATTAATCGCATCCAGCTCCCTATCCCTGAGGCGTGGCTTCACGCGAAAAGTATCCCCAAATAGAACGTTTCATGGGAAGACCTGAGCTTGACGCCCTCCGCTCGCAACCGGAAGAGTAACGGCCTCCCACGACACTCTTGGCGCCTCCGGCTGAGAGAAAACGGATCTTCGTCACGCCGGGCCCTGGTAGAAGCGCTAAGTCACGCGCTTCTGGCAGCTGACCCTCGAACGATACTCAGGAAAAAAGTGAAGGTGTGCATGAACGAGCTGGAGATCGGAACGCTCTCTTTCAAACTCCCAGAGTTCAAGAGAGTACTGGTCATTGGTGGAGGAAAAGCAGCTGCAAGCATGGCTTTGGAGATTGAACGAATTCTTGATGGTTGGGTAACAGGCGGCTCCGTGAACATCCCGGTTTACACCAATCCTTGGCCCAAGAGCTCCAAGATCGAGTTCAACCAGGCCACTCACCCAGTCCCCAGTCAACGGGGTTGTCAGGGAGTCAGAGACATGCTCAAACTCGTCGGACAACCCTCCCGAAACGACCTAGTGATCTGCCTAATTTCGGGTGGAGGGTCCGCGCTAATGCCGTTACCATCCAGGGGTCTGAGCCTCTCAAACAAACAGAAGACGACCCAACTTCTCCTCAAATCAGGAGCGAAAATCGACGAGATTAACACTGTAAGAAAGCATTTGTCGGAAATAAAGGGCGGTCGTCTCGCCGAGAAACTCTACCCTGCAACGGTCATTTCTTTCATCATCTCTGATGTTGTAGGCGATAGACTGGATTCTATCGCGTCCGGACCCACCGTGCCGGATAGCACCACCTATTCGGATGCTTACAACGTCCTGAACGAACGCGGGCTCTGGCACAGGATTCCCGGATCAGTTCGGAATCATATCAGGAAGGGAATCGGAGACAAGTTGTCTGAGACTCCCAAGGAAGGGTCCAAGATCTTCAAACGGGTCCACAACGTTCTCGTCGGCACCAACACGGAATCTTGCAGAGCGGCAGCGAGAGTCCTGAAGAGAAGAGGATATCATACGTTGTTACTGTCGACCAGGATTCAAGGCGAAGCAAGAGAGGTTGGAAAGGTGGTGTCGGGCATCATATCTGACATCCGCGAAAACCAACTCCCGATCAATCCACCCGCTGCGATAGTGGCTGGCGGCGAGACAACGGTCACCGTCCACGGAAAAGGGCGTGGCGGGAGAAACCAAGAACTAGTTTTGTCAGGTGCCATGTCAATTCGAGGGATGCCTAATGTCCTCCTCTCCTCTATCGGAACAGATGGAATGGACGGTCCAACTCGCGCGGCTGGAGCAGTTGCGGATGGTAGCACGGTCGAGAGAGGTTTGAGAAAGGGTCTGAACGCCGACACGTATCTCAGAGAGAACAATTCGCATGAGTTCTTCAAGAAACTCAAAGATCTCATCGTTACCGGCCCCACGGGAACCAACGTCAACGATATTCTCATCGCTACTGTAGGATCCGTAGATCAAAAGAGTGATACGACAAGACGATCCGTGGAACGCTGAACACGATGTCGAAGAGGACAGCCGGTGATTCCGAGATTACAGATCTAAAGGCAAGACAAGTTCTCGATTCGAGAGGAAACCCTACTGTCGAGGTGGACGTTTGGACCCGGGATGGAAGTAGAGGAAGAGGAACTGTTCCCTCTGGAGCGTCAACCGGAATCCATGAAGCTCTGGAGCTGCGTGATGGCGACATGAAGCGGTTTCACGGCAAGGGAGTCCTGAAGGCTGTCTCTAATGTGAATGATAGAATCAGATCCCGTATCATCGGCAAAGACGCCAGCGCCCAGCGAGAGATCGACGAACTGATGATCGCGTTTGATGGGACACCTAACAAGAAGAGGCTAGGAGCCAACGCTATTCTCGCCGTGTCGATAGCAGTTACGAGAGTCGCAGCGTTATCGCGGGGAAGACCAGCCTACAAGTACCTTAGAGACCTATCCCACTACAAGCTCCCGGTCCCGATGATGAACGTCATCAACGGCGGAAAACACGCGGGCAACAAGCTCGCCGTTCAGGAGTTCCAGATAGAACCCGTTGGAGCTTCCAGTTGCTCCGAGGCTATCAGAATCGGCGATGAAGTATACCACAGTTTGAGCTCTGTGCTCAAGGCCAAGTACGGTCCCAGCGCGATCAACGTCGGAGACGAAGGAGGCTACGCTCCACCATTAGAAATGACAGGCGATGCATTAGAAGTCATTCTTCAAGCAATATCAGACGCAGGCTATGACAAGTCAAAAGTTCACATAGGCATCGACGCAGCATCATCCAGCTTCTACAACACCAAGGACTCGACCTACCAGCTTGATGGGAAGAAACTGAGCGCGGGAGAACTGGAAGACTACTACGAGGAACTCACTAGGACGTTTCCGTTAAGGACCTTGGAGGATCCGTTCGACGAAGACGATTACGACGCTTTCGTCCATATCACTCGTAAGCTTGGTGGCCGAGTCAAGATTATCGGAGATGATCTCTACGTGACAAACCCGGAACGGATCAAAGAGGGGATTCAGAAAAAGGCGACCAACGCGATTCTGATCAAGCTTAACCAGATAGGAACTGTGACGGAGACTTTGGATGCGATCAAGATGTCCAAAGACGCCGGCCTAGACATCGTAGTCTCTCACAGGTCAGGGGAGACAGAGGACACTTTCATCTCCCACCTCGCAACCTCTCAGGAGAGCCTCTTCATCAAAACCGGCGCGCCAGCCAGAGGCGAGAGGACGGCCAAATACAACGAGCTGCTCAGGATCGAGGAGGAACTGGGGAGCAATGCTCTCTTCATGGGACTTGACTTGTAGCAAGTGTGTTGGCGGCTATCCTGTCTTAGTGGAGGAGACTCGAAGACCAGTTGCCCAGTCAGAACATGGAAGTCTCGACTTCCCATCGATCTACGTCGAGTTGCGAAGTCGGTACGATTTCATTTCGACCCCCTTTTCATAGACAATCTAGGGTTTGAATCCTTTGACTATCAGCCATACTGCAAGAACCATTTCTTGAACCGCTATTGGAAGAACCAAGACGGCCTGCGACGTTGACAAGGGGACGATAACACCTAACATAACTAACACGGCTGCTACCGCGAGCAATATGACTCCAACAAGACCCCAACCTGACAGCCATCGAGGAACGAGTCTTGTCTGATAGAATATGACGTAATACATCAGAGCTCCTAAGCAAAAAGCCAGCACCGCTCCCACATAGTACACCCAGTGATATCCCGCTAGTAACACTACGCCTAGGGTCTGAAAATACGATGAGCTCGGCGCTCCAGCCCTTACAAATTCTTGGCTCAATGCCAACAATACTACTAGGACGGTTATGCCCACAATGTACAGCGTTCCCTCAATGAGTCTGAGACCAACGGCTCCAAGAGCTAGAGCTCCATTGTATTTTTTCAGTGTTGGATACAGCGAAATTGCAATACTAGCGGATGCAATAGCGGCGATAAACGCAAGAAACGCTCCCGCTAGTACTTGGTTTCCATTCGCAGAAACGTCAACAAGATAATTCGAAGAGCTGATAGATGTCAAGAATGGCGAACTTGCTATACTTGCAACCGTCGCAATTATGAATAATACTCCAACAATTCTCGCGGTCTTTCTGCTTGAACTCACTTTTTCTCCCATTTTTTCAACTCAGCTGGTCTGCCGTCAAACCAGTCGCCCAAGTTAAGATTTTAGAAGATTCTTGGACGTTGGCTAGGCTTAATAGAAAAACTCAGGGCTGAGCGGGACCTGTGAAACACGGGCTCGGATCCGCGACTCGCGACGCAAAAGCTCGACTCTAAAGTGACCCTTGAGCTTCCTTCTCTTATCTAGCTAAGGAACCCGCCACCCCTGAGCAACTCGGCCATTGTCTTCTTCTCGATGGTTGACAGGGGCTGAAGGGGTTCTTTCAATGGTCCAACCGGGATACCAATTAGATTCATTGCCTCTTTTAGCGCGGCAGGATATTTTCCCACCCCCAGAGCCATGATTACTGGCAAGAGCTTTTCCTGAGCTTCTCTCGCTTCGCTTAGATTGCCTTTCTTGTAGTCATCGAATATTTTGCTGGCAAGCTTTGGGGCGACGTTTGCGGAGCCAATTATTGCTCCAGCTCCACCGAACTCTAGGTTGGAATATGCCATAGCATCTGACCCGGCGAAGATCGCTATCTTGTTCCGACTGGCTCTTAGAAATCGGATAAGATTCAGGAAATTGTACTCTGTGTATTTCATTCCCACGACAAGGTTTTCGTCAGCCAAGCGTTGAACAATCTCGGGGGTGACAAGGGAGTGGGTCCATTCTGGAATATTGTAGATCATAAGCGGCAAGTCGATAGATTCTGATATTGTCTTGAAGTGCTGATAATGTCCCTCATCGGTCGTGGTAAAGTAGTATGGTGGCGTGGCTATGACAGCGTCAGCTCCAGCCTCTTTCGCGTCCTCTGACAACTCCACGACATTCTCGATAGATGGGTCTGAAACTCCTGCCACAACCGGGACCCTACCGTCTGCCTGCTCGACCACTGTATTGACAAGCGCCTTTCGTTCTTCCTTTTGGAGAAGAGCAAACTCTCCTGACGTGCCCAATGGCAGGAGACCGTCTATTCCAGACTCGATGTGAAAGTCAACCAGTCTTCCAGTAACATCTGTGTCAACTTTTCCTCTCTTTGTCAAAGGAGTTGGAATCGGGGTCCAGATTCCCTCTAGCTTCAGCTTCATTCCTGAACCCTTCAAAATGGATTCAATTTAACAATTGTAGAGGAAAGATCTTTTGAGGAAGGGTTTAACAAAGTTCGAAAGTCATCATAGCTGAGTCGCGGGTCATACTCAACATTCAAGGAGGAAGCATGTGCTAATCGAGTTTGTTAGGGCCGGACTGATAGTAGCTCTGGGTCTGATCTTCGCGTATCTCTACGGCTTCATCGAGCATGGTTACATTCCTCCCGCTGAACACCTCGTACTTCGATTCTTCAATCACTTCTCGAATTATCACATTATCATGCTCGGCTTGTTCTCCGCCCTGCCGCTCGCAGTGCTGATCTATGACTCCTCATGGGTCGGAGTCTTGATCGCCTTTGGCCTCTGGGCCTTCCTGCCCCTGGGAGAGGACATATCGTGGTATCATTTTGCGGGAGCGTGGCCAGGTCCACAAGACTGGACTTCATGGGGAGGAGGATACTATGTGAAAAAGCACTGGCTACCAAAATGGTATCTCGTAAACTCGATAGCTACGCTCTTCTTCTACGCTCTCGCCTTTGCGGTAGCCGCTCTTTGACCCTGGATAGCTTCGGCTTCGGCGTGTCTTATCCCGAGCTTTACAATCCGCACCCTCACTCTCTCGCCGGGAGATACTCCAGGAACAAAAACGAGCAGTCCATTGAGACGAGCGAGACCCCGACCGTCCCTTGATTTCTCAGTAATCTCCAGTTCCGCTTCGTCACCCTCCTTCAACCCATGAAACGTAGACAAAGAAATTCGACTCCAAATCTTGGATTAATGATCTCTTTGTGCTCAATGAGGTTTAAGACTGTTGCGCAGACAAATCCTGTTGTGCCACCGAGATCACGCAGATTCATACCGACACCAAGATCTGGCATCCCCATTGAGCACCAAGCGAACTAGCCTGACAGAGTTCAGTCGTGCTAGACGGAAATATCGGCCTCCAAAAATCAGACTCCTCCTGATCGCAGAGTCCCCTCCGAGCTCTGGAGGGTTCTTCTACTTCCCCAGCACTATCGGCAAAGACCATCTCTTTCGCGAGACGATGAAAGCTCTCGATCTGTGGCCCCAAAACAAGCCTATGCGCAAAGGCGTTGACAAACGGTCGATGCTCCGAAGTTTTCAATCGATGGGTTTCTATCTCCTAGACACTTGTAACTTTCCAGTGGACAAGCTGCCGCCTGGTAAGAGGAGAAGGGCTGTTCTGCAAGAGATACCTCGTCTTGTCAATGATGTGATCAACGCTAATCCCCTTCAAGTTCTCGTCGTGAAATCCTCAATTTTCAATCCGGTAGCAGTCGCCTTAAGAGAGTCCGGACTTTGGTCCCGGGTATTGAACTCTGGACCGGTCCCCTTCCCTTCGCATGGAAACCAACGGTTCTATCGATCTATGCTGAGGAGTGCCCTGAGGAAGGCCCGTTTATTGTCTTTCCCGCGCCCCGCCCTTCGCGAAAATTTGATAGTCCACGCCTATCCCATCTTCCATCGTAACCCGAACCACTCCCGGAAGTCGCCCTTTCTCCCACAGTTCTGTGGCAATATTCGCCCATAATCGCTACGAGACGGCAAACGGAACCACCTAGACCGGAGGCATCACCTATCATAATTATTCCCCTTCGAGCCCAGACTTTTCTTCTTGCAGAGCCCATAAAAGCGGCCGATTGGAAATCGCGCGACTCCGATGCCCATCAACCGCGAAGTCTTGGCAAAGCTCCTAGAGAACGCTGGAACCGCCCATGACCGGTTTCTGGTCTTACTTGCGATGGACATCGAAGACAAGGCGATTGATCTTTCGAGTCTCGATCTCTCAGATGTTGACGGCCCATCAAAGTCATTACGCATCAAGCGTGATATTGATCAAACGAAGAGGGTCAAGTTGCGAGATGCGACGGTAATCGCGTTCCATCAATACGCATCGGGTCGGACCGACCATCAGCAAGAACTCTTCGTCGACCCTGAAGGAAAGAAACAGAGCAAAGATGATCTGATAACAATCCTCGGCCAGATCGCGGATCAGTCATCGCTACGATTTGATCCAACTACCCTACACTTCGACAAGCCTGCCAAAGAACAAGCTCCACGGATCGCGACCAAGACCGCGTCCAAGGACATGTTCTATCTCTACGGAATAGTCTCTCATCCTCTAAGGCGGAAAATAGTCGAGATCCTAGGCGAAGGCCCAACTAGCTTCACCGTACTCAAGAAGCGGGTCGACGTGAAGGTCGGAACGCTCTACTATCATCTCGATATGCTTAAGGGCCTCATCACACAAGACGAGCAGAAGCGATACCAGCTCACCACAGTCGGAACGGACGCTTACACAAAACTCCAATCCAGAGAATACGTCGACAGTACAATGCGAGCCCAGGAAATACCTGGGCAGAAGCGAAGGCTCGACCAGTTAGGCAACATGCTCAGTCTAGGCCCAGTTTGGCCGTGGCTAGCATCCAACTATGTCGTTCCGAAAATTGGAGCACTGGCACTGGCCGCTCTAGGCGCGATAATAGTCTATCAAGCCCGGCTCGAGACTGTCCTACTATTCCTCAACACGGTCCCAACAGCGACCACACTCCTTCCGCTTGAGTACATTCTTTCATGGATAGCGGTCTTTGGCATCGCCGATCTGGGAAGCACGATTCTCTACCGAAGGAAAGGCGAGCACATTGCCCTCTTCCTCGCAACTGGTTATACGCTAATCCCGATTATCGGATTCGCCTTATGGTGGAGCTTCCAGCTCAATGGTTCCTTCCCCAACCCACCAGTCTCGATCCTCCTTCTCTCCAGATCAATACTCATAGTCCTACAAGCATGGAGCCTCGGAATGCTCGCACGAGCAGTCAGCACGATCAAAGGGCTTAGACTCGAACGAGCAGCCGTAGTCATCATGGCCGTCGCCTATGCGAGCATACTGGTAGCCTATCTGAGAGGCGTCTGAGAGGAGAAGACCATGCCAAAAGTCCCGAGTTCGGCCCTTCTCGAACACACCGAATATCTATCCTCCAAGCGCCATCTTCACGATAGAGGTGTTTGAGACGAAGAATATACTGCCACTGTTGCTACTCGGACTGATGGCCGTCACAGCAGGCACATTGATATTCGCGCACGCCGCATCCCCTATCAAACTCACGAAGACCAGCAACGTACCGGAAAACGATGATGTCCAGGCAAACGATGACCATAGTGACACTCAAGCGGGCGACCACGACGACGGCCAAGTGGGCGACACGGACGACAGCAGCACAGCCCAGACAGGCGCTCATGATACAGCAGACTCCCAGTCGGGACCGGACGACGATAGCACCACCGGAGACCAGGTCGGCGATACGGGTGATACAAGCGATGCTGGTACCGGAATGACGGATGTAGCAACCAAAGTGGAGCAGGCGATAGGAATCTGAAAACCCTCAGCCTGAGCCTCATTTTGTTGGGGCTCTTGACAACACCCCTTTTCTTGATAGCCTATCCTCACGCCTCGGCCGATCAGACCGGCGAAGACGGCCTGAACAGCCAGGAAAGAGAAGACACGATCGCCGAGGCAAACCAGACGATATTCATCCACTCAACGGTCCAGAACCGGACTGTAGAGAACAACTATGGGCTGTTGTTTAGTTCCGTCAACGGAATATCGTTGCACATGGAATCATCAAGCACCAATGAGGTCAGAGAGATTGAGAACCCGACCAATCAAGCACTCAGAATCTCGTATGCAAGCCTCATCCTGTTCAACGATACGGACGGGAATGGAGTCTACGATCCCGGACACGATATGGTAGTCCAGACAATCGATCTCCAGGCCGAAAAGTACGCAAGCCCGATCGTGGGAAGCGTAGAATCACAAGATGGAAAGCAAGGATACATGCTCGTCTCGCGCTCTGCCGACGGTTTGCTCACAGTTACAACCGAAACCTTCCCAACGACCGCCCAAGTCAACGGCGCCACCGTTCTTCCCACAACCACCATAGTCGGAGTATCGATCAACTCGACACTCCTCCCCAAGCCAGCAGATCATATCGCTTTGATGACCGATGTTATGACTGGTAGCACTGGAAACGGTCCCGCGACAGGCTCCAATAGCGTAACAGTAAAGTCCGGTGGCAATCAGCAATTCGTCTCATGGACCCCTACAGGCACGGTCAACGATCAGCAGGTAGCCGTCAGGACATCTACAAAGACTACATCTAACACTGTGACCATCGGTCTATCATATCCTATAGGAAACAGGATCAGTCAGGGCATGCTGCTCGGAGTACTCTTCGGAACAACACCCTTAGTCACAACCGGTCTCATAATCGGATCATCCATCGCCGCCCTAATCCTCCTCGGTTTCCTCCTCGCTGCCGGCAGACGAGAATACTCCAGAGCCTATCTGAGAAGAGTCTAGGCCATAAACAAAGGCCCTCCTTAGATTCGAAACTTGTCTCCTACGGACCGATAAAATGACGAATACAATAGGAGATTGGCTTTGACCGGTCACTTCTACTCGCCGTCTTCGGTTACGGTGCGGCTATGTGGCCCGTCTCCAAGCTTGTCGTTACTAGTTACGGTGCTCTGTCGTGAGTGAAATACCTATAGAGAAAGTAGTCGTGGAGCTTAACGGCTTCCGACAACGAACAGCAATGATCAAGGAAGAGATAGCGAAAGTTAGCCGGGCACTCGGCGAACGCGCAGCCCAGCTCAACGACATAGTCGGAAAGAGCTTGTCGAACCTTCGCGAACAACTCGGCGGAACCACATTGAGTGGATATCTTGCGTTGCAAGGCAAGTACAGTTCCGGCGAACTAAGCGAGCAAGAGTACAGTCAGCAACGGGACTATTACAAGAACGAAATGCAAAGCATGCTGAGGCGACTTGACGAGACCCGGAAACTCATGATGCTTATGGCGCAGCTGGATTCACGACAGCCAGGAGCCCCGAGTCCGCAAAGGCCTCCCTCCCCGACAAACTAGATCCTTTCCATCCATCTTCATATCTCAACGCACCACGCTAGGCTCTGGATATTCTAGATCAAATCCTACGGGCTTTCAACCAATAATATTCGAAATATCTGTCCATGACTCCGGCGAATTCTTCATCTGATAATCGAAAAGCGATCCGCGACCCTGGCTCGTTGGGAGTTTCAATATTCCAGAGATAGGTGAGAACAGTGTCCCTGCCATCAACAGCGCAGACATTGTAGGGTTTCGGAGCCTCTTCGTTGGACTCCTGTATCACCCCAACCTCTGCCTCGTCCGAAAGCAGTGACAGGCTCTTCTGATCAACAAAACGAGGATTGAGAAACGAGAGGATTTTCACCGATACGCCTCTTTCACGAGCGGCCTTCAAAGGCGCACGAAGATCGTCGACATCTTTCGGGATCAGGGTGGCGAACTGGAGGTAGGCCCGCGTCTTCGCGGTCGACACGATCTCGCCAATCTTGTCAGAGATTTTATCACCACCGTGGATGACCCAGAGGCTAATGTTCTTGACTACTTCGCGACGCTCGTAGATTGCCTGGAGATCCTGTTTCATCAAGTTCGTGAAAGCGACCATTTCAGACTGTTTCTGTTCCAGCTCTAGTTCTGCAACTGACCTCGGTGGATTCGCTTCGTATACGACTGGTCTTCCTGGTCTTGCTCTGATCCACTTTCTTTTCTCCAATCCCTCAAGGGTCCCATATACTCGCGCGTAGGGGATTTGTACGCTTTCGCTGATCTCGAAGGGCGTGGCGGGTCCGTCGAAGACTAGTTTGAGGTAGGTTTTGATCTCGTATTCTGTGAGCCCGTGGTCTTTGAGTATTCGATGGAGGTTTTCGTCGATCCGGGACATGGTTGCGCTGGGTGACCTACTTTTTTGCGTAAATCGGGTAGCGAGTATTAGAGCTATTCTACTAAAATAGGTAACGTACATTGGAGTGTCATGTTGACTTCCACTGGAACAGCTCGACCAAGTATTTACAGCTAAAGCCTGTTCGAGGCCTATTTTTCCTAAGATAGCGTGGATTCCCGGCCCAAGTTCTTGCCGGTTCATCACTACTTTGGGGGCGTTCGTAGGTCGGATTGATCAGACCCGAGCTGGAAACAGAAAGTGGTCAAGTTCTTCCACTGTTTGAAATTCGAAATCGGGCCTTGCCTGTGAGGCTATGTGGCCCCACAAGTCCCTCATCGCCTTCGAACCCCAGAGTGCTGCGCCAGTGATTACTCCCGCCTTCCTCCCGGCTTGAATATCGGAGGCCGAATCGCCAACCATGATCACCCTGCTCGGCCGAACCTCCATTCTCTTAAGGACCATCTGGATGCCTTCGGGGTCCGGCTTGTAACGCGTCACATCCTCCCCTGTCACCACCGCTGCAAAGTACTGCTTCAGGGTTAGACCCTCCAAAGCTTCACGGACTAGGGTTCTGTTCGGAACCGATGTCACCAAGGCAATCTGCTTGCCGGATTCTCTGAGCCTCTCTAACAGTCCTGGGATTCCTGGGAACACCTCCCACATCTTCAGGTTAGTCTTCAGGCAATCAGTGTAGGCGTCGAGTGCTTGTTCGGAACAATCCCGCGAGAGTTGACGCGTCAATCTTAGAATGGTATCTGTCTCGTGGAGGCCCCAAGAGATTCGATCAGGGTTTAGGGTCTTACCGAGCAGCCTCTTGGCAACTTCAAGAGTGCAATGAACAACAAGACGGTCTCTGTCCACAATGGTCCCGTCTAGGTCGAAGATTACTCCCTTGATGGGATCAGGGATGGACTCGGGAAACGGCCAATACCTGAAAGGTACCCAAATTCGGGTGCGATATGAATATTTTTGACGCTACTCATGGGAGTAGGTGATTATGGTGGCAACGGTGGTCTTGTGACTTTTGAGAGATGTCGATCTCTTCTTCTGCGAACCGTATTGCTTTGTTCCGAGGAAGGACCTCTAGCACCCTTGGCCTATGCTGCTTCCAAACTGAGAGAACATCAGCTGGAAGCTTCGCACGATCTGCGGGAGTTATCTTCTTCTCTCCCAACAACTTCCAGGCTCGCGCTATTGCAGTCTGACCAGCTATAGATCCCTTGCGCCTCGGAGTATATCGTTGGACTTGCGTTCCGAATCGACAGGTCTAGACAGCCATCGATCCATGGAACAACATGAGAAACTAGGGTATGGCTTGACCTTGGTTCCTGCCTCTCAGGGGATGATGGATTTTTCACATTTAAGTAACGTTTCTGGCCCTTGATGAGAACATGGCGGACATGAATTACACTTCACTAGGCAGCACGGGCGTCGACGTCTCTGTCCTTGCTCTTGGAGCGATGACTTTTGGCGAGAAAGACACTTGGAAGCTCGGGGGACTTGATCAGGGAACAGTCAACAAAATGGTGTCCCGCGCCATTGATGCAGGCATCAACTTCTTCGACACGGCGGACGTGTACGACGAAGGAGAGTCAGAGAAGACCCTTGGAAAGGCCCTCCAACCGTACCGGGACAAGATTCTGATCGCGACCAAGGTCAGAGGAAAGAGCGGGACTGGAATCAACGAGATAGGCCTGTCTAGACATCATATTCGCCAAGCGATCCGTCAAAGTTTAGCTCGACTCGGCACGAGTTGGGTGGATCTTTACCAGTTCCATTCCTGGGATGCGCACGTCCCACTGGACGAATCAATCGAGACAATGCAAGACCTTGTCGAAGAAGGCCTCGTAAATTATCCAGGCATATCGAACTTTACTGCCTGGCAAATGGCCACCGTTCAAGCGAGAGCCCAAGAACGCGGCTTCTCCAGGTATGAAGCCGCCCAGATGAACTACAGTCTTCTCAACCGGGACGTTGAGCATGAGATTCTTCCGTTTCTCAATTATACCAAGATGAGCCTCCTTGTCTGGAGCCCGCTACATGGCGGCGTCCTCAGCGGAAAATACTCTAAGGAAACGAAACCTCCCGGGACTAGGGCCGGCAACCGTGGACTATTCTTTCCCTTCTTCGATGAACAGACAGGCTTCGATATCGTAGAACGTGTGAAGCAGGTGGGCAAGGAACAAGATGCAACTCCAGCGCAAGTAGCTCTTTCCTGGCTGCTGTCAAAGGGCCACATTGTTATTGTTGGAGCGAAGAACATGGAGCAATTCGAAGAGAACCTAGGCGCACTGGATGTCAACCTCTCTAGCGACCAAATCGGGAAATTAGACGAGCTCACGAGACATCGGATCCAGTATCCGAACTGGATGATTGAAAGACAGAGTTCAGGGCGGACTTTCCCCGTATCGGAACCGGCGTGGACTAGGAAGAATTAGCCAGGAGAAAAAAAGAGTATGGATTCACCAAGGACTTCTGGCAGCGACCGAGAGGTTGCAACCCTAGGTGGAGGATGTTTCTGGTGTACGGAAGCAATCTTCGACCAATTGAAGGGCGTTGAGATGGTAGAATCAGGCTATTCTGGCGGAAAAATTCCGGACCCATCCTACGAGGATGTATGCACTGGAACAACGGGACACGCGGAGTCAATCCAGATAACCTTCGATCCCAACCAGATTTCGTTCAAGGAGATCCTGCAGATCTTCTTCACAACACATGACCCAACGACGCTGAATCGGCAAGGAGCCGATGTCGGAACACAATACAGATCCGCAATCTTCTACCATAATCCCGAACAAGAGACCGTGGCAAAAGAGGTCATCAAAGAAACGAACGCCGCGAAGGTCTGGAAGAAGCCAATTGTAACCGAGGTTGTCCCCTTCAAGGCCTTTTTCAAGGCCGAAGACTACCATCAAGAATATTTCAAGAATAACGCGAGACAGCCATACTGCCAGGTAGTGATCGCGCCAAAGATCGTAAAGCTACGCGAGCACTATCGGGAAAAACTGAAGAGCGCATAGCATACCCTCGCCTCCTGAACACTATACAGAGCCTCGGGCGAGGCCCTCTGTTTGATCATCGCGAGAAGCAAGCGGTCTATTCAACCCACCGATATGGAAGCAGTTTGCTTAGTTTCATCACTCTATTCTGTCCGAGAATCACTTCTGTGGCCAAATTTTTCTCATGGATTTGGTGGATGAACTCCCGGCATCTTCGGCAAGGCGTAGCAGGTATTCCCATTTCCGAAACTGCCACGATCTTCTCTATCCTGCGCTTGCCGTGTGTAATCATGGCTGCAATGGCATTTTGCTCAACGCAAAACCCCATTCCCGAACTGGTATCAATGCAAGTACCGAGATAGATACTCCCACTATCCGTGACTAGCGCACAACCCACCTCCCCGACAACAAATCCATGCCTAGTTTTTCTCTTGGCCTTATCACAGACCGCGCTTTCCTAATCAGTTCATCATTTGTAATTCGCGTAATGAAAACACTGCACCGATTGACAGATAGTCATCTTAAAGGTCCAACGGTTTGAACGCGTCCAATCAACGAGTTCTGATAGGATTAGCAGCATGCACTTTCTATTGGAAGCATCAAGAATAGGTTCGAGAAATCCGCCTGATCCAACAGGCGTGGTGCCGCTAAGGTTCGACCTCGTGGAAACCACGATAATTGGTGAGGCTTCACTGACTTTCTCTGCTGGAGGTACTGCAGGGCTAATAAACGCGAATCATCGGTCTCAAAACGGACACTTGCCAGCCTTCAGCCTCGTTAATGGAATTGATGCAGAGTACGCTATTGCCGGAGGCAAGCCCATCGTCAAGCTCAGGTCCGAGCATGGAATAAGGCTTAGAGCCGCCTACACCGGCACAGCGAACCTCTGGTTCCATTGGGTCTCTGCCGGAAAATCTTCGATATGGGCAGTTTGATCCTTCAATACAGGACCCGACGCGCATCCAGCCCGAGGAGGTAAATACTAACGACGGAGGCCAGCTCTTGACCTTCAATCTGGGAGAACTTGTTCCTGCCACGGGGCTTTTACGGGCTCGGTGGGAGGGCATTATGCTTGCGTCTGCGATACACGTTGACGTGTCGATGGGAAAGGACATCTGGATCTTCATCCTTCGATCGCCTTGGTTCCCCCTCAAACTCTCGCCGGCAAAGCAGACCTTGAATGTGACCGCCGATGGTGTGGTGGCCAGTGCGACGGTCACGCCTAGCTCGGCTGGAGGCTTATCAGCCACGATTTCGAACCCAGCAGGACCATTCAAGAAACTCTCGCTAGTAATGAAGCGCACGATAGGACAATATGTTTCCGAGGAAATGATTACGGAGGTAGAGGTAGAGGAGGGGGCTGCGAGTAATGTTTGGAATCCTATAATGCGAAGCTTCGAGCTTTGCCTGATAACGAAGAGTTCGATGGAGGAGGGACAGCTTCAGGAAATTGCAAAGGGACTCGGCGCAGAATTCTCATCGAGTATCCTCGGGTCATGGGGGTTGAGAAAAGAATATTTTCTCTGCGACGGTCCTCTCACCGAATACTCGCTGGTCTTGAGGGGCGATCGAGGACTCTTCCGGCACGAAGAGGACTCTGCCCCGACCCAATTATCTTGGTGACAGGGTAACAAACTCCCAATATTGCAATAGAACGAGAGCTTGAACGCCGTTAATCGTTGAGCGCCCTAGCCCGAAAGGCTCTCCAAGGAGGAGTTGTCCTAGTTTTCTTATTGATTTTCATCCTCGCCAACCTCTCAGCCTATGGTGGAGCAGCTGCCAGTTCCGTGCTCGTAATACCACTTTTCCTTATCTTCCTTGCTTTAGCAGTCGGCGCTCTTGCCAGGGCCGCGAGGGCAGGCGCCCCAAGAATTCAGCGACCTCTAAACGGTCAGACCGCGTTTCCGCCACCTCCGCCTCCCGATACGATACTTGTGGTGTGCCCCTATTGTAACACGAGTCAGCCTTTCAAAGAAAAATGTGCCCACTGCGGTGGACCCTTGCCAAAGCCAGGGCTATACTGAAGCTATTCAAGAACACCGGATTGCTGGCTTGCCGGATCTTTCTTCACAGAATAAGCATACTTTTCTGGATCCCACGGTGGTCTCTTGCCAAGGCATCGAGCCCATGGCAACACAGCATGTCCAGAGCGGCCAGATAGACGCGGGTGCACGTTACACTTAAGGCATCTTAGGGGGTAGTTTTGGCCCAGTGTTTTCTGACATAGCGTAGAAAAACGTCTAAGCCTGAAATCCCATGAAACCAATGAGACGTTAAACGTCTGACAACGACATTTCCATACGTTTCTCAACCAAACCACCAAGAAAACCCTCGACCCCCACCAGGGGGGTCTGTTTTTCCCGCGCCCCGTCCCTCGTGAGACACGAAAATGAAAGTGTATGGTAGCCCGGGGGATATGCGTGAACCCTCACGACTTCATACCACGAATATCGAAATTTCAGACGGTTCGTTTCGAAATCGGCCTTGTCCAGTGCTCGACAAGTAATGCTTTCGGCAAAGAAACGTCTCCTTTGGGAATATGATCCCTTTAACTTGGACTTTCCCCCGAAATTAGCTCCCCGGTAAACAAATATTTGCTCGGACACGAGGGCAAGCTCGCTATCGGTGGGGCTAGTCCGGAATTCTGATGTCTAATTTCTGCCCAGGAACAAGAAATCTTACATCTGCCACCTTCACCCTTGCCTTTTGCTTAGTCTCTTGTCAGAGTTCAGGAACTCCGCAGTGTTAGTTTGCTCGCCGTGGTAGGAGATTCTTAAAGTGGGAACGACTTGTCCGGGTTGCAACTCAGCCTCCAGGATTGTAGAGCGAGGGACTATCTTCAGAGGCGTGATTTTCTTAACCATGCAAGTGACAGGAGTTCGGAACGGCACTCCGGAAAACGCGATGGAACCAAAGAGCAAGCAGATTGCGACGAGGCAATCGCCCTCTCTTTCGAGAAAAGCGCTCGAGTTACTTTCCTTCACGTCCTCGGAAATCACGACTGGCAATCCGCAATCGAGAAGGGTGTAGATGCGTTGTTTCTTAGAATCGGTGGCCCAAGAGCGTCTGACGACCTGGCGTGCTATACCAGAAACAAGGTAAAGATTTGAACCCGCCTTGAGGGATACAATACTACGTTCTGGTGTCAGCCTCGTTGGGTCAAATCCTAAAAACGCCAACTCATCGATTAGGGTACGCTTGTTCCAATGATAGAGAATGAGGTTGGGCCATAAGTTCAACTGAGCTTCAATTGTCACACCCTCATGTACGCGATGATGACTATTCTTGTCTTCGGGATCCTCGTAGAGCGAGTCCCATTCCGGTCCATCTACTGCAAACGTGATGGTTGTCATCGTCAATCCGGCACTAGGATCATCATTTTCCAGAGCGAAGCTAGCGGACCGGACGGTGTGTTATAGAACGCAGTTACTATGGTCCCTGATTGTGGCTCAGCAACTACAAAGAACTTGGACGCGATGTTTCTCAGCGTCAAATAAGATGGATTGGTACCCTCGATCGAGGTAGTGTCAACTCCGTTTTCGACCGTATCTTGAATTAGCCCCAGGTACCTTTGAAATCCTCCAGCCTTGGAAATCGCGTCAAGGTGCTTGACTCCAATTTCCTTACCGAGGTTTGTAAAGCTGCCGACTCCTGAACGAGTCGCAGAAAAACCTCCATCAGTCACCTCTGTTGCGACAGGGTTAGGCTCGATGCTGGGGAGAGTAGGGTCTACAGCGGTCGGCGGGGTAGGGTCGGTAATCGGTGGAGGCGGATCGGTTGCTGGGGTGCAGATCTCCGGATCTTCTTCACACCCAGTCCCGGCGGTGCTCAATGCGCCGATGACTATTGGGCAGGCGACCACGCAAGCGAACGCAAGCCCTAAACCCGCCTCGAATCCCAGAAAGATCCACATGACGGTCTCCTCCTGTTGAATCTGCGCTAGAGTTGGGTGAGGGCAGGCGTGGAGCTTCTCGCACCTATTGTCAGCGCCGAAACCACCGTCTAACCCTGTGGGATCGGTGACTGAAGTAGGATCATCCTGAGTGTAGAGGTAAGGATTGAGGCTTTGAGGAGCTAGTCGATGCCCTCGGATTGGATCGGATGAGATGAATCTTCCAGTAGACGGATCGGACCAGCGCTGGTAGTCATAGTACAAACCAGTCGACGAACTGTAAGGCTTGCCCGTGAACCTATAAGTTTCCGATCCGGTTGGCGTTCCGTTATCCTGGCCGAAGGGTTGGTAGCCATTGCGGAAGACTGTGCCGGCCGTCGAGCTTGTGATTAGACGCGTGCTTCCCAGTGAGTCAGAGTGATAATAGTTAACCGATGCACTTGTCAACTTGGCGATTCTGAATGCTCCTGCGAAGAGGTAGTCTGTCCCGCCAACGCCGGTGATGTTCTCGTACATGACCTCTGTTCTGATGTACGCGTAGAATGTTGTGGAGGCTTCTGAGGACTCGACTCTCCGCCCATGGCCATCGTACGCGTACACCCCTAGCACTCCGGCGTCATTTTTCACCTTCTGGAGACGGCTGGAAGCATCCCAAATGTAGGTCCAGTGAGTCGTCCCAATTGTAGTGGAATTGCGCGCGAGTTGGTTTCCGTTGGCGTCGTAACTATAGGCTATGCTTGTCCCTGGTGCAGAAGATGCAGTGAGCTCATTGATAGAGTTGTAAGTGTAAGCGGTGATTGTGTCGTTAAGTTTCTGTCGTACTCGGTTTCCAAGGTTATCGTACTCGTACCATGAAATTGTGGTCGATCCGCCGCTTGTAGTGCTGGAATTGGTCAATCGTTGTAGAGGGTCGTAGCGATACTGCTCATTCACATTCGCACCGTTAACCTGTCCTGTGACACTAGCCAGGGTCCCGGTTTTATTATGTGCATAGTTGAGGCTCATGATCGTAGCGCCGCTCAATGTGATGGCTGAGGGTCTCGACATGCCGTCGTAAGTATAGTTCTGGATTAGATTGTTTCCGAACTGGAGGCCTTTGACTTTGTCGTTTGGGTAATATGTGAAGGACCTTGCGTAGTAAGCCGGACTAGCCTGATTTGTTACGTTCAGAACTCTCCCTAGACCGTCGTAGGCATACTTGATTGTGATGCCTGGGTTGGAGATCGAGAGCTTCGGGTACGCGAGAGTATTCAGGAGCTCGCCGGTGTAAGTCCACCCCACCATGAACGTGCTGGCAACACCCCCGGTTCGAGTAATGTTTCCGCCGATTCCTGAACAACCCAGGTCCACCACGGTTCGTGTTGCCGGGTTGACTGCGTATGTTTCGTTGAGCGTCCTATTTCGAGAATCGTAAATGTATGAGAGGGTTGCGTTCTGATTAGAATCTTGGAGGATATTGCCATTCTTGTCGTATGTGTCGGTGGCACTCATTATCGTGGCTCCGCAGTACGTTGTCGTGAGAGGTCGATCAAGCGAGTCAAAAGACGTAAGAGTTGTTATTGAAGCTCTGTCAACTTTCTTGATGGGGTTTCCACTCTTATCGTACGCGTATGACTCCATCGTTCCATCTGGATAACCTATGCTCGTTAGTCGGTTGAGGCTGTCGTAGAAGTACGCGGTGGACCTAGAGGCTGCGTTTGAGACCCTTCTTAGATTTCCGACCTCGTCGTAGTAGTAGTTTGTGACGAATCTGTATCCCGCTATGGTCCCGGTGATGCAACCAGTCGAGTTGGCGTATTCGACGACGCTAATCAGCCGTCCAAGTCTATCAGAGTAATTGCACTTGAAGTTGCCGTCTTGGTTTGCGACGATTGCTGATGAGGCGAGATCATTGTAGGACTGTTGAATGACCTGACTATCTGGTGTGGTCGAGCTGGTTGTCCGGCCAAGTGCGTCGTAGGAAAGATAGTAACGGTTTCGAAGGGCGTCCGTAGAAGAAACCATCCTGTCTTGCCAATTGTACGTGTACGTTTGGTTAGAGTAAGAGCCTCCCCCAAGGAATCTATCTGTGGTAGAAAGCCGGCCGAGTCCGTCGTAGATTTGGCGCGTCTGCCATCCGTGTTCGTTAGTGACGTCGACAAAATGTCCTGCATCATTATACATGTTCCTCACGGAGTCAGGGTAGCTAATTTGGCTCGATAGTTGTATCGCGTCGGCGATCTCTTGCCAGTACGATGAGGTGCTGAAGCTGAAGGTGACCCCAAAATTCGTAAGGGTGCCTGCCTGGATCTTGTACTCCGTGCCTGCAGTCCCAGCAGAAGTTATTGTAGTAAACCCGGATTGAGGAGTCGGAATCGCTCCGGTGCCATGCTGTACCCCAGCAAATATGAAATCAGTGGCATTACTGGTCGATATGGTCGCTGAAGTTGTATATTGTTGGCCACTAGTCGAATCACTGCCGGTCCCTGGTAACATCGAGTTTGTGTCGAATGGGTTGTTGAAGTTAGCACCGCTAATCGCGAAAACTTGCAATCCATTGTAGCTGTTTCCAGCGGAGGAGCAAAGCGACTCGGTGATCGTGTCCGACGACAATGTGTTAGCGGCTTTGGCATAAAACTCCTGGAGCCCGTCCCTCGACTGCCGTCCCGTAACCACGGGAGATCTAGCTGTCCATGTCAGGCTAGCTGTGTCCGAGACGGAAAAGGGACAATTTGGCCCACTCTGGCCAAGGGTCTCGGAGGCAAACATAACAATAACGTCACTCGGGTGTGAGGTCTGAAACGTAACCGAACATGATTTTGTATTGTTTGCGCAACCAGCCATCGCCGAGCCGTCTAGTTGGGGCAGGCCGGGGGTCCTTGTTGGATAGTCGGTGCTCGTGAGACGGCCTAGAATGTCGTACTGATAAGTGGTAGTGTATCCGTTTGGGTCTGCCATGGAGCGTAAAGTCCCCATGTTCAGATCGTAAGTGTAAAGTCTCGTGATTTGTGTCGAGCCAGGCTTCACAGTTTCCGAAACGCTGGTCGGGTATGCGTAGTTGTACAGAGATGAATAGGTGTAAGAGGTCACGTTGCCCCGCGGATCGGTCAAGGTTGCCGGGTTTCCGTAGACATCATAAGCTCTTGAGATCAGGGAGACTGTCGTCAAGGTGAGGGCGGACACAATCGCATCCGCGATCATAACGGCGTGAGGAGTTGGCCCGCAACCTGATAGGTTTCCGGTAACCGACGTAGGAGCGCCCGTTATTTGGTATTCCGAGGCCAAGTTCCCGCTGGAAAAGATGAAACTGAACCCGGCTCCAGCGTGGAGGTTACACACTCCGTTGTCTGAGAAGCCTCCTAGAATCATTTCGCTCGGCCCCGAAGGGGTTATGTTGGCTGAGGGTGTTGTGGTGACGGCGTCCGCGCCGGAGGGGATGAAGGCTGACGGATCGAAGGGACTGAGGTAATTGGCTCCGCTAACACCGAAAGCGACCGCGTACACGGTGGAATGCGATTGGCTGAATTGAATGGTAATCGTGTCTGAGACGAGGGGATTAGGCGCCTTCGCATAGTACTCGTATTCTACCCATTGGGCGCTCCGAAGAGCCCAGGTGAGCCCGGACGTGTCACTAACCCCGGTAGGTGCACCGTCGCTGTCACCGTAGACAAAGAGAATTACTATGTCGTTGGCTTGGGAGGTGGAAAGCGTCACATAAATGGGACCTTGGCTCGAAGAGCCACCCGTCCCATCAACTTGTAGCTGTGCCCCTGATTCAACAAGACGTTTCTGTTGGTTTAGGCCGCCCCACGAGTAGTAGCTATTGTAAGTTTCGATTGGAACCGAAGCTGTCCCATTCTGCAACTCAGCGATTCCAGCAAGGGCGGTATGAATGGTTGGTCCCGGAGCACCGCTGGCTATGAATGAATTGGAAAACCCGTTCCTGTTATCAGTGGGGATACAGTTGTTGCCGTGACGTTGGCGAACAGGGTACTGTATCCTCCTGCGTATAGTCCAAATCCAGTTCCGTTGATCGCGGGGCTCGAACCTGGAAAGTTTCCTGTGACGGAGGGACAAGCAGGTTGGCCAGGCGAGCTTGCCCAGCCAGTTGCGAATGTCCCGTGAACAGTCATGTTGAACGTGTACCATGCCCCTGTGATGAAGTTGCATGTCGGACTAGCGAGCATCTGTCCCCATTCGTCAAAGAGATCCAAGTGTTTTGAGCCATCAGAGTGCATTATCAAAACTAGCCCCCACTTGCTCGTCCCGCTTCCGACATAGTGAGCGAAAATGCCAGCGCGCGGGGCGGCTCCCGCTGTCGTATTAGACTGTCGAGTTATGTAGACGCTAGCCTGCAAAGAAAGGTCGCTCTTCTTGATGTCAGACCAGGCGAAAACACTCTCTTGCTGACCCCCGGTCTGGGTTCCGTTAAAGACTCTGTTGCGGACCATCCAATAGCCATTCTGAACCCTCCAATTGTTGTTCGGAGCAGTTCCCTGAGTCTGATTGAACGAGTCTTGGAAGGCGCTAAAGCTTACAGGAAGTCCATCGTTATAGTAAGCGTTGAAGCGTTCGTGAGACCATTTGGTCGTTGGATTAATTGACTGTCGACTGTAGATCTGGTTCCCCCAGAGGTCATAACCGTAATAGTTCGTGAAGCTTCCTAGGCTCGATCCGTCTGTAACTAGAATGGTCTCTTGGGGAATTGTTCCTTGAACGCCAAATACTTGGATGACCCCCCTGAGGAATGAATGATGGACATCGGACACATTCCACTTCACTGTGGAAAATGAAAACGCATAGTCAGTATAGGCCGACGGTTGCGTTGAGGTTCCGTTGTATGCTGTGACGGTGGAGCGAGTGACTTGGTCCGTTCCTGAATCTTCGCTATATGAGTATGTGAATTTGCGAATTAGCGCTGCCGATGATGAGTAGACGCTTTGTTGGTACACGCGATAGCCTGTTGCACCGGTCCCCATTAGCTCGCCTGCGTAAGTGTAGCTTGAGTACCAGCCGGTCGAATATGTGACCTGTGTAATTTCCCCTGCGCCATTGTATTGGAATCCGGTAGCCCTATTGGCGGGGTCGGTGACCGCGACAAGGTTGCCGCCGCTTTGAGAATAGGTGACTTTCCTGACCAACCCGACTTGTTGCCCGCAGCTTCCTGATGCCCTCTGTTCAAGACTCGTTATGAGGCCGTTCGTGTAGCAAAACCAAAGGACCCTGCCGACGGTGTCCGTCGCGTTGGAAATCCTGAAATTGTTCCCACCATCTGAGTGACCAAAGGTTATGGTGTTATTTCTTGTCGCGTCAGTGATTCGAGATAGCCTCCAATAGCAGTTGCCGAGACAGTCGAAATGATATGTTAGCCCGGATTTTGTGATCAGGTTTACCCCCGCCCCGTCGGTCGACAGACGAAAGTGTTCACCTTGGTGGTTCTCCCAGATGCACGGAGTGCACGACCCTTGGTTCCACCCGATCGGGTATCGATAACTCTGCCCGTTCGAGAGGTAGACGGCATAGTTGTACCAATCGTAGGAGGGAAGGTTGAGCTGCCAGCCATTCCCGACGGGAGCTTGGGAGTAGGGGATGTTGATTCCGGTGAAGACGCGGGACACGCTAAAGTCGATCCCTCTTCCTGGCACGGTGAGGTCGTTCTGAACGATGGTCAGGGCTCCGGTGCTGGGCGAGACTGATTCGCTTAGACTCTGAGAGTATTGTCCATTTGGAGCAAGCCCACTTCCATCCCAAGGATTTGTGGGAAACGCGTATGGTGACCAGACGGTCTGGATTGGGATAGCGCCAAAGGTTACATTGTAGAATCCGCTTCCCCCGATCTGTGGATTCGTCCCTTCGCTCCAGACTAGGGCGATACTGCTCGAATTGGTAGAACTCATAGAGGCAAAGGTGGATCCGAGACTCGTTGGAAGTATTCGGTTCTTGAACTGGTAAGTGGTCGTTGCATCATACCAATAGAGGCTTTGGTTTGGAGACTTGCTCCGCATCACCACTGTCATATTGTATGTTGACACCCACAAAAGCCCGAAAACATACACAGTATCCGTCGATAGGTCAACCGTGATTGTCGGGGAGACCGGCCCCCCTCCCCCCGACTGGAAGACGTCGGTGGCGCTTGTCCAAGAGGAACCAGTAGCGTGGAAGATGTAATTGATGGGGTTACTGCCGTAGACCACGTGAGTATTGTACTCCGCGTCTGAAGTCGCCGAAAACTGATGGATTCCATCGGATCCACCGTTAAGGTCAACTTGGCCAAGAGAATTCGTGGCCGAAGAGTATGTCACCGATTTCAGCTGGTAACCATTGACTCCGCACGGGTTGGATCCGGGATCCTCGTACACAAGTCTAACCACACCATTGCTTGGGTCTCCCTCTGGGAGAGCCACGCCAACAGCCGGGTCGTCGTTGCAATCAGTATACGATTCGATGGTCGCCGTATAGTTTGATGAGCCTCTAAGATAGTAGAGTCGAACCGATTCGCAGTTCGAACAACCGAAATAGTTCCAGTGAACATTATACGCAAATGCAATGTCGCCGTTCGAAGTCAGCATTGCGTAGACAAACCTGACGGCGAAGTTTTGGCTTGTACAACCGAATCCTTGCCCGCAGTCATACGTGAACGCCGTTGCATTACGAGTTGCGCCCCAGGCGATGGTCCCGCCCGAGACTGTGCCAATGGCGTATCGAACTGACAGGTTCAGTACTCCCTTAGTGTTATCATGCGGGGCGAGATAGTCACCCGCAGCAACGACAACTCTCTGTCCAGAAATCGCAACAGAGGGCAACGAGGTCGGCCCGTTGAGAAAACTTGGCCAACCGCTTGGCATTGCTTTCATCGGCGACCAAGAGTTTCCGTCGTGGGACGCGCTGTAACCGACTGCTGACCCGTTCGAATAGAAAACAAAATAGTATCCGCCCTTTGGGTCATAGATGATCTTTCGTTGGAAGGGATATTGAGTTGCGCCCTGGAAGGTAGTACTTGCCACCATGCTTGGGTCGATGAGCACCTTCGAATTTGCAACCAGCTGTCCTAGGTCAATTGAGATAGAGAATCTTGGAGCAACTAGCGAGGCGGTGACGTTGTTTGTGCTTGGCACGTCTGCCCAAGAGAAAGTGAAGTTCGCAGTGGGATAGGTGACACGAAAGTTCTTTCGAAGGGAATCCAGGTGGGAATTAGTGGCCGTGTTAAGCCATTCGTAAACTAATCGATAGTGCCCATTTGTGGCAGGTGAGAACTTGAGGTCCCATTTGAGCGGCCCTGCCATCATTGCTTTGTAAGCGATTTCTAACGAGCCTGAGTATTGAGCTGTCTTCAATTGCAAGGATCGAATCACGTAGCTACCTGTTCGATTGGTTCCCACCACTGAGAACGAGCTTGAAGAAGCAATCAAAGGAATCCAGCCGCCAGTCCCATTGCCTGCAACCTCTACACCCCAGAAGGACCAAGCGCTCAAAACGCGACGATCTGGGGCAAGAAGTTCATCATGCGACGTTAATCCTCCGAGTAGTCGCATCGTTATCGCAGAATTGTACAGGGTCAGGTTTTGGGGCGAGTTGGGGGTCACGCCGCTCGCGCCGATGCGTGAGCTTACGTCAGAAAGGATTGTTCTTGGAATGGAGGGATTCTGAACTACATCGGAGCCTACGCTCTGTGGGGTGCTCGATTCCGAATCTGCGTTTGAACAGCTCATTGAAGCAGTGGCGTTAAGGGGCTTCGAGACACATTGACCGTCCTGAGATGTCGTCGACGGTGACAGCATCAACCCGAAGGCGTGGACTATTCCGGGCATGACTGTGCCGATGGATCCCAAAACTGTAAGAAAGATCAAAGTCGATACCAATGCGACCTTCGCTGCCTTTCTTGTCCCGCGTCCTGGAATCCATAGAGAAACGCCACTTGCATTTGCCAAAATAAAACAACGACAAGCTCCCCGACCAATATTCATAAAATGTTTGGAACAGTATTTTGCAGGAAAAGTGAAATTAGATGCTGTGAGTGTAGGTGTGTGCGTGCCTGACTTCTCAACACCACTCAAGCAAGAAACCTCTTGGCCGATATTGCCTGTTCTTCAAAATGAAAAGGGGAAGATGGAGCCGAATGTTTGAGGCGAAACTATTCGTCATATGGGAAGTGTGAGCAGTGCATCATGTTCGAACGTCTCTGAGGATGCACAGGACACAGCTGGCAGCGCTGGGAGTCAACAACGACTACATCAACTACATGATGGGACACCAGGTCGACACCTACCACGACATCAAGATGAAGGGTCCAGAGTTTCTCAGAGGAGTCTACGCTGCCAGCGGTCTTGGGATCAAGACGAAGACGCAGCTGTCGAAGATGGAGACGCTGAAGCAGGTCGCCAGGGCCTGGGGATTGGACCCGGAGAAAATCCTCGTCAGCGACGCCTCAGTATATCCCCACAGGTCCTACGCGTCGACTTTGGAGAGGGACGAGGTTCAGTCTCAGCGGCTGTCCGAAGCTCTCCGAGAGGCCGTCAGGAAGGACCTGCTGACGGAACGGTAACAGTCTTGAAGCTTCAGTGGTAGCCCGGGGGAGATTCGAACTCCCGTCGACGGGTTTCTTCCCGTTTTGGTAACGGTCCAAAGCCCGTCACTGGCCGGGCATGCGTGCCCTTGCTTGTCCGCTACACCACCGGGCTACGATCGACCTTTCGCGATCGGTTAATCCAATAAGCCTTCGCCGAATTCCAGAATGTTAAGACCAGCATACGATCTAGAGTTTCATAACTTGCACGTGCGGGACCCCGGCTATCGATATTACCGCGTGCGGATGAACCAGGCCCCTTTCGATCGCTGCTCGAACGACGTTTTCACCGACAAGGTTGAGAATGTCAGCCGTGTCCAGTAACACAACTGCTTCCAAAAGGTCGACAGCCGCGTTTCCATAGAAGTTCGTCTGCAACGAGAGTTTCAACTTGCCCTCGCGAAAGATTTTCCCAAGCAACTCCTTATCACAACACGCCACCATCGTGCCCTTCTCAGTCTTGTATGACCGGGCGTAGACGAGGCCCAAGATCAAGTCCCTAAGTTGTCAGAATCGACGAACGCGCACCGCATGCTTCGCAGACTAGGAACGACAAGCGGTCTCTCCGCTCGACCCGGGTGTCAGGTCTGTGGCAGACCGGGCAGATCACGAACCTGTTCGAGTAAGCGCCAATTAGTCGGTTGATGGTTTCTCTGGAAAACTTGCCTTGGAAGTAGCCCTTGCCACCTTCGAAGGAGCCCGCTGTAGCCATCTCCTTGGCCAGGTATTTCAGAATCTGTAGCGGGTCTCTGTCCAAACGATCAGCAACATCTGCGAAGTTGTGAACTATGGTCCGAGCCCCAATCACCGATACCGATGCGATGGGAAGCTCGAAACGCTCCCCCGTCGAGCCAGGCTTCGTAATGCCCGCCAATGCCCTGTCAAGCAATTGATCATAGTTGTCCGTTGCGGCTACCCTAACTACAATACGCCTTTTCCGGTATTTCAACCGTTTCCAACAGCCGATTCCGCAAACCCTTATCACAATCCGAACGGCAAAACCCGAATTCTATTCTGGAAAAGGTGGAAAGACTGGGAAGATGGGTTGTATGCTGTGGATGGCCATACGTCAACGACCGTCCACACCTCGGAACCTTCACCCAGCTATTGTCCGCCGACGTCTACGCACGCTACCTTAGACTCAAGAGAGAGGACGTTGTCATGGTCAGTGGAAGCGACGAACATGGCACTCCAATTGAGGTAGAGGCTATCAAACTCGGCATACCCCCCCGACAGCTGACCAACAAGAACCACAAACTCATCGTCCATCTTATCAAGACCTTCCAGATCGAGTTTGACAACTACACTCGAACCGAGAGCCGAGTCCACAAAGACTTCGTCCGAGACTTCTACCTCAAAGTCGAAAAGAACGGCTACGTATACGGACAGAAGATAACCCAGCTCTACTGTCTCAAGGACAAACGCTTCCTCCCAGACCGCTTCGTCGAAGGCGAATGCCCCTACTGTCACAACCCCAACGCTCGCGGAGACCAGTGCGATAATTGTGGCCGCGTTCTCGACCCGAAAGACCTCATCAACCCGCGCTGTGCACTCGATCACGAGATCCCAGTCCAAAGAGAGTCCGAGCACTGGTTCTTCGATCTTCCCAAGCTCTCGGACCCACTTCGAAAATACATTGAAACAAATCCCAACTTTCCCGAAAACGCACGAAACTTCAGCCTAGCCTGGATCAGAGATGGGTTGAAACCTCGCTCGCTGACCCGCGACAACGCCTGGGGCATAGCAGCACCCTTCAAAGGAGCAAAGGGAAAAACCATCTACGTTTGGATGGAAGCCGTTCTTGGATACGTTTCCGCAACAAAGGAATGGGCCGAGAAAAAGAAGCGACCATCCCTATGGAAGAAATACTGGTTCGACCCAAAAAGCCGCAATGTTCACTTCATAGGAAAAGACAACATCCCATTTCACGTCGTAATCTTCCCGGGATTACTCCTAGCCACGAGGGAGAACTATGATCTGCCTTGGGAGGTATCATCTTCCGAGTACATACAGCTCGAAGGACAGAAATTCTCGAGGAGCAGAAAGATCGGAATCTGGATGGACGAGGCAGTTGAACTCGAAGCCCCAGAATACTGGCGCTACGCGTTGATCAGCCTTAGACCCGAACAGAAAGACACCAACTTCACATGGGACGAGTTCGCGAGAAAAGTCAACACCGAACTAAACGACGTCCTAGGGAACTACGTTCACCGAACCATATCATTCATCCAAACACACTACAAGGGAAAGGTTCCAGAATACTCAGTGACCAAGGAGCAGCACAGGATGATACTCGCATCTCTCAGCTCCATCTTGCCAAGAGTAGATGACAGGCTTGAACACTTCAGGCTGAAAGAGGCCTTGGAGCAAGTCGTCGAGCTTGCACGCGAAGGAAACCGGTACCTAAACGAGCACGAACCGTGGCGTCTCTACAAGACCGATGTTCAAGCCGCAGGCGAAACTCTCGGGGTCTCAGTACAAATCGTGGCAGCCCTGGGCATACTACTCCAGCCCTTCCTTCCCTCAACTTCCAAGAAGATCTGTTTGAGCTTGGCCAGAAAATCCAGTATTCCCTGGAAATCCGCAGGACAGCCGATCATCAAGCCTGGAGCGAGAATCGGCCTTCTCAAACCGTTGTTCCACAAGGTCAATGCCGAGAAGCTTCGAGCTAGACTGGAAGAGATCAGAAGCAGGGCTCCCAATGAAGCTGAAGCTTGACCTGCATGTGCACACTAACAGATCGAATGATGCATTCACATCACCCGAACAGCTAACAATCATTTGCAGAGATCGTGGACTCGACGGTCTAGCAATAACCGATCACAATATCCTCGCTTCAGATCGCAGCAACGAACTTGTAATCCTCCCCGGGATCGAGATATCGACACGAGACGGACACGTGATCGGGCTCGGGATTTCGGAGGCCGTTCCCCGAGGACTTTCAGCAGACGAGACGATCAGAAGAATCCGAGACCTCGGAGGGGTCTCCGCTATTCCTCATCCCTATGACTTGTTTCGGTCGAGCGTGAGACCCCATCTTCTGACCGTCCGTCCTGACGCAATTGAGGTGATCAATTCCTCCAGCTTCCTCCATTCCATTACCTGGAAACGCGCCCGGAAATTCGCGGAGAAAGAAAACTATCCTATGACGGCTGGGAGCGACTCTCACATTCCTCTGACTATCGGAAGAGCCTACAGTGAGATAGAAACTGGATCAAAAGAAGTCGAATCAGTGTTGGCCGCGCTCAAATCCGGATCTGTAAACCCGTTCGGGCGCCCAGTTCAGGCAACCGAACGATTTCGAAAGATTCTCCTTGGGAAGAAAGAGAAGAGCTAGTCTCTGTTGATTTGAACCTGTTCCATTTGGTACAGTGGAACTGAAAGAGTTGTGAGCTCATCTCCGTCTTCTTGGCCGTATTCGGCGTCGTAGAGTTCCACGAAGTCGATGAAGCCGTTCAGCGCGGTCCCGTAGGTGTAGCCCGTTAGGAAGAGGCATACCGAGGGCTCGGACCGTGTGTAGACACTTCCGTGAATGAAAGAGACATCAGATCCAACCAGGGAAACAAGCGCGTCGTATGCGTGAGCAAACTGAGCAGTGCTAAGAGTCGCGGGTCCTCGATAGAGAAGCAGTGCTCCCTTGGCCTCTTTCAAAGGCAAGTTGGCAGAGGGCGTTCTCAGGGCCTGAATAACCGCTGACTGAAGCGTGTCCCCGGTTCTGAGCGCAAAATTGCAGACTGTGGCGAGGTCTCCTTTCGCTAGAACTTCCAGAATATCTCTAGCCTCGACGTCTTCCGCTCCTGACAGTAGCTCGGTGAGACTTCGAACGGCGAAGCTCGCGGTCTCGTCAGTGGTTCTTGTGGCCGTGCTCAGATAGTCTCGGTCAACTCCATTGTCTATGACGATGGTGCAATCGCAAGCCTCGACCATTCTCTTGAGCCCTCGCAGAGCGATGAATCGACGCTCTCTCTCATGAATGAACGGAATAGCAACGACGGATACGACCGGGCGAACTGGGGTCCGCGATTTTTGAGCGATGATCGGTGCACTTTCAGTGCCAGTACCTCCTCCGAGGCCAGTCAGAACGATTGTGAAGTCAGAACCGTCTGTGAAACCCGTAACTCGATGTGCAGCCGACTGGAACGTTCTCTGGTCATCTCGTTTTGTAACCACTTTTGTGGCCGCCGAACCAACTGTCTGATCTAGGAAGACCTTGTTTCTCGCCAGGGACCGAGAGAGCTGTCCTCTATCGGTATTGACCGCTACGCAGCGGCTCGCGCTGACTCCTCCCCCTATTGCATGACTCAACAGGTTGTTCCCCGCACCCCCTACTCCAACGACAGAGACCCTAAGGGCAGGATTCGTTAGCCTCTCGTCGGAAGAGATTTCTTCAGCTGACAAAATCGATCAGTACAATTGGGAAGAGAACGATCATATATCATATGATAGCGAGAACGTATTCAAAACGTAATACGAAATGATAAACTGCGCGGGTCAGCTAATAAGCTAACCTCTTGGACGCTGGACGAAACAGTCAAGTCTGCTCTCGCCCACCGTTAATTGTCTTAGGCGGACATGTCATGAAGATGACAGTCTTCGCAGAACCCGAACATAGTCAAGACGCTTGATTCTGGATCTTAGGATTGTTCCACTTTAGGGTGAGGGTTTTAGGATGCGACGCCTTGACCTCATCAATTCTTCCAACGGAAGTGTCGTGGGGAGCACTTCGTAGTTTTTCAGGATCAGTCTCGGCTTCTCTTCCGGCTTTGATGAATGCTTCTACAAGCTCGTCGAGGTCCCTCAGACTCTCAGTCTCTGGCGCTTCTACCATCATCGCCTCTTCCACAATCTGCGGGAAATAGACTGTCGGGGAATGAACTCCCCAATCCAGCATTCTCTTCCCAATATCCAGTGCTCTCACGCTTGTCTGTTCGCTGATCTTCTTGGCGCTCAGGACGAACTCGTGTTTCCTCTGCCGACTATATGGAAGCTCAAACTTGGTGTGCTCGAGAACTCTGGCCAGAACATAGTTCGTGTTAAGAACCGCGGTCTCAGCAACGGCCTTGAGCCCGTCCGGGCCGAGACTTAGGATATAGGCGTAGGCTCTAACCAAGACACCAATATTGCCGTGAAACGCCGTAACCTTTCCCACTGAGTGCGGAATATCGGAGTCGAAGAAGTACTTCGTGCCATCAAAACCAACCAGTGGAACGGGCAAGAACTGTTCGAGGTCCTTTCTAACGCCTACGGGTCCAGCACCGGGTCCACCACCGCCGTGAGGAGTCGCGAAGGTCTTGTGAAGATTGAGATGAACAATATCGAATCCCATGTCTCCAGGCCGAACCTTCCCTAGAATCGCGTTGAAGTTTGCACCATCATAGTACAGCAGACCTCCCGCATCGTGAACGGCTTTCGCGATCGGGAGAATATTCTTCTCGAAAATTCCGAGGGTATTGGGGTTCGTGATCATCAAACCAGCTGTTCTGGACCCTACTACGTTTCGGAGAGCCTCAAGATCTACCATGCCCTCACTGCTGGACGGGACCACGACAACGCTGAATCCTGCCATCGCTGCACTGGCGGGATTTGTTCCGTGAGCAGAGTCGGGGATTATCATTTCACGTCGCTGTTCCAATTCTCCTTTCGACTTGTGGTAGGCGCGCATTATGAGAGCTCCAAGATATTCTCCAGCGGCGCCAGCGACAGGCTGGAGAGACATTCGACTCATCCCTGTAATCTCCGCCAGAAACCTATCCAGCCGGTACAACAGACCGAGAATTCCCTGCACTGTCGACTCGTCTTGCTCTGGGTGAATTTTCTCGAGCTTAGGGTTCTGAGCGATAGCTTCGGAGACTTTCGGGTTGTACTTCATGGTACAACTGCCGAGAGGGTAGATTCCCAAGTCCACCGAAAAGTTCTCCTGCGAGAGGCGGGTGTAGTGGCGAACTACTTCAGGCTCCGAAATCTCAGGTAGCGGGGGCAGTCCATTTCTCAGCAGAGCCTTTGGAACGCTCTTCCAGATGTCCTGTCCAACAATCTTCCGCTCGATATCACTCGGGATCGCAGGATTATGTCCTTTCTTACCATCGCCCGACCTCTCGATGATGAGTGGCTCGTCCCACTTTGCCTGGTGATACATTTTGCTACGCCTTCTGAAGCTTTTCGATGAGGAGCCGGAGCTTGTCAATCGCTTCGGTGCTGTGAACTTCTGTTACGCAGAATAGCGCGCTTTCGCCCAGCTCGGGGAAATCCTTGACAAGACTCTTACCACCATGAACTCCGTGGCTAAGCAGCGACTTGTTCAACTTGGCCAGAGTTCCCTTCGCTCCTTTGAACGAAGCGACAAACTCCTGATAGTGCGGGCTGGTGAAGCGGGGTACTATGACGCCCGGTATCTCGCTAAGCGTCTTGATCGCATAGCTCGTTTTGACGAGGATGCTCTCGAAGAGTTGGCGGAGGCCCTGTGGCCCTAAGAGCGAAAGATAAGCAGCTGCCCCGATAGCGAAGAGAGCCTCGTTTGTGCAGATGTTGGACGTCGCCTTTTCTCGGCGAATATGTTGTTCTCTGGTTTGAAGAACCATGCTGAACGCCCTCTCTTTTCCGTCCAGAGTGGTGGTCATACCGATCAGCCTGCCGGGAAGTTGACGGATCAAGTTCTCGCCTCGGCACCCGATGATTCCGAGAGCCGGTCCACCGAAGTTCATCTCTGTCGATATCGACTGCCCCTCGGCGATCACGATGTCAGCTCCGTACTCTCCTGGAGGCTTCAATCCTCCTAGCGATATCGGATCAAAGCCAATTATTGACAAGGCGCCTTTCGAATGGCAGATCGAAGGAATGTTGGCGACTTCTGGATCAAGAACTCCGAAGAATGATGGAACTTCGCAATAAACTGCGGCGGTATCTCGGTCGACTTTCGATTGCAAGTCGGACGGACTTAGCCCGCCTGTTTCCATGTCATACATGAAGGTCTCGAGTCCGATGCCAGCGGGCTCGGTGTAGTTTTTCAGAACCGAAAACTTAGCAGGATGCAGGCTTTGCGGGACGAGAATCTTTTTCCTTCCAGTAGCCCTAGAAGCCATACGGGCCGCCTCGCCCAAAGCCGTTGAACCGTCATAGAGCGATGAATTGACCGCGTCCATCTGGGTGAGGTCAGCGACCAGGGATTGGAACTCGAAAAGAGACTGGAGGAGTCCTTGGGAGATTTCAGCCTGATAGGGAGTGTACGAGGTCTGAAACTCGGTCCGTCCTAGAATAGCCTTGACAGCCGCGGGGAGATAGTGGTTGTAGATGCCTCCTCCTAGAAAGAGCGGCATGTCACTTGCAGATTTGTTCTCGGCCAGTAAACGCTCGACATGACCCTTGACCTCTTGTTCCGAAGGAAGCCAGTCAATCTTCAATGGACGGTTTACGCGAACCTGGCTTGGAATATCGGAAAAGAGTTCATCGATGGAGGCGACTCCGATCGCCTCAAGCATCGTTTTTCGAATCGATGCGCCTGCGTTGGGGAGAAAGGGATGGTCGAATGTCGCCATCTGAATTCTGAACGCGTCGGTTCCCGACTACTGATAATCCTTCGCCCTGGAATCATTTCTTTTATAATGGGCTTCATCCTCTCGCGGTCATGCTTCCCAGCGGGTGGGACGTCACTGCCGCCGTCCTTCTTGCAATTGTATCGTTTCCAGTATCCCTGGTTCTCACCCGTTTTTTCATGAAGGTGAATTCCAAGAGAGGGATAATTGGAATAGATGTCCACAAATTGAACAAACCGCGGATTCCCGAGATGTGCGGCGCCGCGATCCCAATTACACTGATACTCTTGTCCTTGGCCTACGTTCTTGTCGGGGGCGGCAACTCGATAATGATGCTGGCCTTCTCCCTGGTTGTCGGGTCCGCAGCAATTGTTGGAGCGGTCGACGACCGGCTGAAGATGAGAGGCATCTACAAGCCTCTGCTTACTCTCCTGTGCGGTCTACCCATCGTAGCTCTTGGATTGCTCTATCCCAATCAGGTGTACAATCCAACCCTGCAAGTTCCAATATTCGGAATGTTCCACCTCCCGGTCATCTACCCGCTGAGCATACCTGTCGCCATCTCAGTAACCTCGAACACCACAAACATGCTTGACCCTTTGAACGGAACCATGGCCGGCGGGGTCTCCATAATATCCGCGGCACTTCTCATCGGGATCCTCATCACCGACCCGGTGCCGAGCACAGTCTTTCTTTATGCCGCTCTGCTCTTTTCTGTGCTGGGTTTCTTCTATTTCAACAGGTACCCATCGAGAGCCTTCGCGGGAAATGTGGGACAATTGTCCGTCGGGGCTGCGCTAGGCGCCCTAGCGATCCTCGGCCGAAGCGAGATAGCAAGTATAGTTGCGATGTTTCCCAACATCCAGAATTCCTTCTTTTTCCTTTCCAAGATCAAGAGGTTTACTGAGCATAGAGCATTGACCGCAAAGCCGACAAGATTGCTAGATGATAGCCGTCTTGCCTCCTCATCGGATCCCAAAGCACCCTTGACCCTAGTCAGAACCCTGCTCGTCGGTCGACCGGCTCGAGAGAAAGAGATCGTGTCCACGATCTTTGCACTCTACCTAATTTCAGGTGGACTAGCACTTGTTACGATGCTTCTGATAGGGTGAAAAACCTGAACAAACGCGCCATTGCCCTACAACTCCTCGTCTTCGTGACCCAGTGGGCGCTTATGATAATTGGATTTGGAATCCTTGCCCTAGTAATCGCACCCCTTCGCATAGAACCGGACCCGAGTCTAGGGCGCTACTTTGCAGCCGCTGTAAAAGGAGCGATAGCCCTAGTCTTGTCGATTTCCTGGCTCTTCATCTGGGACCGCCAGGTACGACTGTATTTCTACAGGAAGAGAGAAGGCACAGCAGAAGCTGTCTAGGAGAAATCTTCTGCGCGCCATCGAGCGCCCTGCACGATTGTGAAGCCCATGTCAGTATTCTTGGTAAACCAGAGATTCGCAGGCAATGCGTTCAGAGCCTTGCACGACGGGATCCTCTCCCCCAGACAAATCCTTGCAGCCAGCCATGGAAAGTTCCATTCGGGATGACCCAGTTTCAAGGAGGCCAGAGTAAGGTAGTGAACATTGGTTGTGAACCTGCAGTTAATCTCCGTCGGACGTGGATTGCCTCTGCTGTCTCCTTTTAGATCGACACAGAATACGCCGTGAGGTATCTCTGATACCGCTCTAATAGCCTCTAGAGCTGTCGTGTTTACTTTGTTTGAATGAACGACCCTGTTTAGCTTGGATGTTCCCCCTGAACCTACGGTCCGGTGTCCCACCCAGCTTAGACGTTCACGGACCATTGAGGTCACTAACTTTCCCTCATTCCAGATCGACATGAAGCAGAAGTCTCGGTTTGGAAGATACTCTTCTACGATGAAGTCGGTATTCATTCCTTCCGTCCAGTGATATCCAATCCAGTATTCTACACTTCGCCAAGTTCTCGCGAGGCAGCTCAGGCTACCCCCGGCTCCCTGCCTCGCCCTAACCCAGCAAGGAAACCTTAGCCTCCTAACCAGTTGTCTCGTCCTTGCACCCCGCGGGGAGAGAATAATTGACTCTCTTCTGAGTCCCTGCTTGAACCATCTAGACAAGGCCTCATACTTGTCTTGGCAGACCTCCACGGCTTCACGGTCAGGCAAGAACATTGCAGCGCGCACCTCATCCCTAGCATTTGACAATCGGCCTACTTCCGAGTCGGGCTGAGGAACCACCATCTCGACCTTGTCTTTCGTGATCACCTGGTTGAGGCGTGGAAGGTATCGAGGGCTGTTAGCTGGGGGGAGCTGATAGGCTCTATCGATCCATTTGTTGAGTTCAATACTAGTCCTGTCGATGTCCGTTCCGTCAAGGAGTATGTTCTTGCCATCTTTGCTCACCCTCAAACTCCAGCAAACATTGTTGCCCGCGCTACCTCCGGCACCAGTGACAAGAATACTTCGCATGACGATACCTGTATCGCGATTCGTGCTTGTATGGGAATAAATAAGTAGGGAGTCGCTTCGGATGCTAACCAAAGTCGCACGGTGCACATGGTTTCTCCAAATGAGGGCGCTCGTACTTTCGCTTCTACTGTTGGCGCTATTGTCAGCCCAACTTCCTAGCCCGGCTCACTCTCAGACCACCTGTACCTCGAGTAGTTGTTCCGTTACGCTAAGTAGATCGATTGTTACGAACAATTGGGGTGTCACCTTTGTCAGCGATCAGTTTACTCTGACCACAGGGTCCTCGCAAGTGTCCCAGATCACCCTTGGTATACCGTCTTCCCTTAGCGCCAAACTCCGATTTACAGGGGCAGTGGATTCGCAATCAAACCAGCTTCGGATTTCACCCCCAGCCCAAGCCCCCCTACCTTCTGGGGGCAATTACTCAACGATCGACATCGCTTTCCCCGCCCCTAGGATTGGAGCCTACACCTTCAATCTTACAAGTGTATATTCAGACCTGTTGAATTTCAACACAACCTCAAACAACTTTGCCTTTACGTTCGAACCCTTTCCTCTAACTGACGGAACCTACAGCGTTCCCAGCGCTCAAGTCTCCGTGAAGACCAGTGACTGGCCATCTCCGAAAATATCCGGAATCAATGGGACCTTCGCCAGCGCCACCTTCACCTCTCAAACCACTACGCTGAAGCCTTACAATACCACGATGGCGACCATGACGTTCTCCTCGTCTGGCACCAGCCAGACCATTTTCGACGTTGTAGCAAATAGGACCATCACGCTTGCGCAGGCGGGGGCCATTCAAGTTGCGGATTCTTACAACATGACGAACGAGGGACATGACCTTTCAAGTCTCACCCTACCCCTTCCCAAGGGCGTTCAGACGGCAATGGCAAGCGACATTATTGGAACAGTTAGTACCCTTAGTGCGGCGGCAGGCACTGATGGAACAAATGCAGTGACTTTCATTCCGAGATTTGGGACAATAAGGGCGGGCGCCTCGTCTTCAGTCAAGATTAGCTACTCGCTCCCTACCCAGTCCTACTTGACCTCTAAGGGATTAGGCCGATTTGAGCTGAACTTTCGGCTCTTTGAGAATGTCAAGTTCTTTGAACCGACGCTACAACTGAAAATCGTGACCCCGGTGGGATTCCGCCTGAACTCATTCAGCGGGCAAACATTCACGAGTTCCGGCAACCAGATTCTCGTGCAAATATCCACAGTTACACCGATGTCCAACCTCTCATTTACGATGGACTACCAACTTGACCCGTTCTGGGCGAGCCTCTCGGCCCTCGGTTGGGCAGGACTCGCCGTAGGATCTATTGCGGCCCTTGTACTGGCAGTCGGTGCGACCAGCGCTGCAGGCGTAGTGACTTCCGGCGCTCCATCTGAGCTTATCGGAAGGTTCGTTGAATTCTACGATGAAAAATCCGCTATGCGACTCGAAGCAGAGAAGATGGATGAGGATCTCGCAAGGGGAGCGCTCAACCGTCATGAATACAAGAGGCGAAGACGCGTCATCGACCTAAGAATCGCAGAACTAGACAGAACCCTGGCGCCAATTAAGGATCAATTATCAAAGGCAAACCCGAGATACCAAGACATGATCAAGAGACTCGAGCGAGCCGAAGCCGACATCCAAGTAGTTCGGACAACATCTGCGGACCTGAGGAATCAATACCGGAGCGGACGAATCGCTAGAGAACTGTATGAGTCTTTGATGTCGGACCTTGCCAAGAGGAAGGAGAAGGCTCAACAGACACTCGACACCATAGTCATTAATCTCAGAGAGGAGACTAGGTAAGAATCCCCTGGTCCCCCGATAATTGAAAATCCGAATAGAAGAATACGACAACTGGTTGACTCAAGAACTTGAGAAAGCACTACGCCCTACGAATAACAAAGCGGGAAAACTCTCAGACGACGCGCGAAGGGCGATAGACGAAGCTCGGAGCTTTTTCGACGAACTCGCTCGCAAAGCCGACGGAAACCTGGCGACCAAGAAAGACCCGATCTCATATCGAGCCGCAAGAGTCGTGGGACGTGTGGCACGCGACGCGGTCTCTAGCGTGGAAAAGATTCAGACTCCGCAAGATGTCACGTGGGATTCCTACAAAGTTCTACGCGACAACCTATCGAACACTGCACGCTCCCTCAGAGAAACCAGAAACAATACCCAGAGAGAAATCCACGGACTCTACCTACTGGACATGCTTTCATTCTCTGGAATCGTGGACAGAATGGCGAAGGTAGGAGAAAAAATATCTCAATTTCTCGAGGGAGACGGCGAGAACCTCCAACGTGCAAAGACACTAACTGGAACCGTTGAGACGATCCATCAGATTAGAGTGCAACTAGAGGAGAAGAAGAAAGAGAGTCTCGAACTTCAGCGAAACCTTCAGGGACTTTCGTCTACAGTGAAACAGCTGACAAGTGAGCTAGAACAGATAACGTCCAACGATTCACTCAAACAAGTTCTAGAGATCGAGAAGGAACTCCGGAAGGAAAGCAGAGATTTCAGAACCGACACACTAACCCATCTTCGCCGACCCCTCCGAAAGCTAAGGGATCTTTCCCAGCGAGGCGAAATTGCGTTAAGATCCGAGGAGAGAGAAGCGCTGGGCGAGTACATCCAGTCCCCCTATAGGAGCTTCCTTTCTCGAAACTCCGGACCATACCTTACGCCGATTCTAACGAACCTCAAAAGTGCCCTGGACTCAGGCAAGATGGGGCTTAGTCACAGGAAGACTACTAGAGTCGTGGTTCAGCTCGACCAGCTAACGACGACTGAACATTTGGCGAAGAAACAGAGTAGAGGCAGAAACCTTCTGGGTCAACGACAGCGACTCCTCCACGACCCGACCTGCAAGAATCTCTATCTTGAGAGGAAGATCCTTCTCAAGAAGATCGACGAGGGAAAGAATGAGGAGCTTCAAGCCACGGAGAGACTCCGCTCGGCCGGGGAGAAGATCGGGGTGCTGAACAAGCACTTCGAAGAGTTCTTGGTGCAAGCAGAGTCGAAGACCAAGGAGTACTTATCACGCGACGTGCAGATAGAACGACCGCGACTCTCCAGATAGATCCTCGACCACACTTGATCTCGCGACAAGCCACTTCTCGATATCGAAACTAAGACGATTGCTTCAGGCACTTACCTATTCTCCGGAGTAGAGACATGAACATCCTTGGGGTTAGTGTACCCGTTTGCGTGTTTCTTGGGCTTGGATGATACGACGCGAATAGCTTGCGGCCGTCCGAGAGGTCGAGTTCGAGCCCGTGCTCAAACTTTGGAATCTTGGATGTGAAAAGGTTGTTCTTTTTCAACAGGGTCATCGTCGAAAGATAAGCAAAGTGTCCTAGGCAGAGAATGACCTTGGACCTTTCGCATATCTCCAATTCCGATCTCAGGAAGTGCTCGCAATTCGACATTTCTTCACTCGAGGGCTTATTTTCAGGCGGGACACACTTTACCGCAGCCGTCATGTAGACACCTTGTAGCTCCAATCCATCATTCACATCAACAGATCGCGGCTGATTTGCATATCCAGCGTCGAAGAGCGCTTTCACAAGAAAGTCTGCGCTCCTATCTCCTGTGAACACTCTTCCCGTTCGATTCCCGCCGTGAGGTGCAGGGGCTAATCCTATCACGAACATCATAGCTGCGAAATCTCCGAAACCCGGGACGGGTCGGCCCCAGTAGTTCCAGTTCAGGAACTGTCTTTTCCTGACTTTGGCCACTGACTCTCGGTACTTGACCAGTCGGGGACACGCGCGACATTGAACAACCTCCTCTGTTAGTGTCAGAAGTCGTTCTCTTGCCGAAGACGAGACCCGACGGACTGAACCTTCGTTCATTTGGCCACTCTGTTTATTCTGTTTGCACGTTTAGCGATAGATTCACAAGTTCAGTGTAACATTGCTTGACGAGACCGCTCAATCGCATCTCGTCATATAAGGGAGGTGCCATAGGCCACTTATATGAGAGGTCTAGGAGTTTCACGATTTTTCCGATCTAGAGAGGCTGATTCTGACGATATTGAGCCCTCGGAATGTTCCCATTAGCTATTTTCTGCGAATCAATCTCTTAGTGATTATCCAGAATAGAATGTCTTAGCAATGATCGTTAGTGTACTAAACAACAAGGGCGGCACTGGAAAGACCACTACCGCAGTCAACCTTGCAACGGCGACCGCGATCGAAGGCAAGAAGACACTCATCGTAGACTTGGACCCTCAGGGAAACGCGACAACCGGACTAGGCTTTGAGAAAGCAACGCTCTCATCAACAATCTACAACGTTCTATCGCAATCACGAAGAGCCGAGGAAGTCCTCCTAAGTACCCGCATCGAGAGGCTCTCATTGCTACCAAGCAATTTGGACCTAGCCGGCGCAGAGGTCGAGCTGTCATCAACTCCGGGTAGAGAATACGTACTCAGAGAATCCATCGGCCCTGTCAAAGACCAGTTTGAACAAATTGTGATTGATTGTCCGCCAAACATTGGACTGCTCACACTCAATGCTCTCGTAGCGTCGGACCTGGTCCTCATCCCAGTACAATGCGAGTTCTACCCAATGGAGGGACTACCAACGCTTCTCAAAGTCATGGACCTCGTGAGATCCCGATTGAAAGCAGCTTTTGACTACAGGATTATACTGACAATGTACGACCGAAGAACAGCGCTATCACGGCGCGTCATGCAACAAGTCAACCAAAACTTTGGCGAGCGGGTACTGAAATCTGTGATTCCCAGATCAGTCCGGATGGCCGAGGCTCCAAGCAAAGGGTTGCCAGGCATAGTGTACCGGCCGAGAAACCCCGCCTCAGAACAATACCTGGTACTTGCAAAAGAACTACTTCAGGTCCAACCAGTCGCAATAGCTTAGAACAATTGCACAAAGAAGACATCGGCCAATCACTACAAACATACCTCCCAACAGTCCCTTTTTGTTTTCCATATCATTAGACGGCTGCAACCCGTCGTTGGTGTCGGGTTCTTCAATTCCGTATCGTCCTGAAAACCCTCAGAGAGAACTTTCTTTGAGGGATGATAGAACTTCACCTAGAGTCATGTAGGATGCCTCAGGAAGCTTCTCTAGGACTGATGCGACTCTCGCTCGTACCTCCGGAGTCTTGTCATAGAGCTTCCAACCTTGCTTGCTGATGAGTTCTGACCTGCTAGTCGGGAACTCCGTATCTTCCTCCAGGACCTCTCTTAGTGATTCGAGCCCAACTTGCCCTGTTAGCGAGGGGAACCTTCCGGAGTTCAGGAAAGTCTTCAGACGCGCCGCGTCCCGATACATTCTGACTCCGTGAAACGCTAGAATGCTTTTCTCGAATTTCAGACCTGAAGCCTTGGCCGCGATACCCTGAAGCTCGTTGTCGTCAAACTCGTACGCGTTCTCGCTTCCGTTCCCGAACAGTCTGCTGTAGAGAGAGTTCGACTCTACTTTTGGGTCCTGTCTTGAAATGTCAACACTATGCATGGCGTCGTGGTCTTGAAGCGTCTTCAACGTTTCCTCTGTTGGCTCTCCCCCACGAAACTCGATGGCGATGCGACTCCTGCCGACGCTTATGTTCGAAAGAAACGAGTTGAGTTTCGGAGCAAGTTCTTTGCTTCCGACGAGTGTCGCTGGGATTAGAATTGTCAGAATAGTTGCCTGCAATTGTCTGCAGGTTTTTTCTATAGAGTCGATAATGCGGAGTGATTTTGGAGTCGACTCTAATCGATAAAGTTCCGCAACATCCCTATGACACCTAAGCGAGAACTCGAACCCAGGCGGGACCCTTCTGCGCCAACTCGCTACCCTCGCCGGAGTCGGCAATCGGTAGTAAGTGCTGTTTACTTCTACGAAATCGTAGGCTGACGAATACGCCTTTAGCCGGTCGCCATGAGAGACAAAGAAATAGCTCCATCCTCCCGCGCCGATGTGAAGCGGACCCATACCTTCTTGAGACGGTTTGCAATCCCCAGATTTAGGCAAGAGGTCAGCGAAGACGGGACGATTACTCGTAGGGACCTCAGGATGGTCCTACCCAGAATGGGTGGGCGTCTTCTATCCTACGTCCACCGAGAGCAAGCTGAAGCACTACACGCAGGTATTTCCCACCGCAGAGATCGATTCCACGTTCTATGCGTTCCCCCAGCCGGGCACCGTTATTGGCTGGAACAAATTCTCTCCCAAGGACTTCACTTTCTGCGCGAAGGTTCCACAGACCATTACTCATGACAAACTAGCCGAGATAGGCCCCTCCCTAGAGTCCGAAATGGATCGTTTCGCCGAACTGATGCTCCCGCTGAACAACAGTGGGAAGCTCGGGTGTCTACTGCTCCAGATGCCGCCCAAATACAAGCACGATCTGACCCACCTAGAGAGCTTTCTCTCCATCCTCCCTCATGGCTTCAAGTACGCCATTGAGTTTCGGCACAAGTCTTGGCTTCAAGACTCGACATGGCCTTTGCTCTCGAAGTACAGCGTGGCATACACGATAGTGGACGAGCCTCTCCTTCCGTCCGTAGTACACGTAACAGCCGATTTTGCATATATCCGCTGGCACGGACACGGACAGCGACCGTGGTATGACTACCACTACACGGAAAAAGAAGTGGAATCATGGGTACCGAAGGTCAAGGCGATCAATCAGTCAGTCAAGACGACCTTTGGCTACTTCAACAACCACTTTCACGGCTATGCAGTAGAGAACGCCCTGAAAATTCTCCAAATGCTGGGAAAACTTTCTCCAGCTCAACGTGAAGCGCTCAACAGAGCGAAAGCTCACTTAGGGAAAGGAAAAGGACCCGAAGGACTTGGAGAATGGGTCAAGGGAGGCGACGACCGTCCCAAAATCATTGACATACTCAGCTCTCTAATGGGAGAATCAAGGCTAGCTCGGGCACTCGCTATCCCAGATGAGGATGTGAGAATCGAGACAACTAGCCTAGAGAGGATTGTTGCAAAGATTCGCGATTACAATTTGACTATGGATTCTGGCTTGAAAACGATTATTCATGACTGCGGAGATTGGGAGAGGTCGATCGAGACTCGACAACTCTGCAAGCACGTAGGCAAAGTCGTACTGTTACTGCCCGAGAAAATCGCGTTGGCATGGGTCAATCAGATTCACGAAGACACTGATGCGTGGCGCTTCCAAAAGCCGTTGGGAAAGACCGTTGCTACATAGGCGGCGCTTTGCCCAGTTCTGTGGGAAGGTTCTTCTTTGATGACCATTCGTGCCAGGATCCGACATAGTTTCTCACTTGGTTGTACCCCATCGATCTGAGCGCGTAGAAAGCTGCAGCGGCGCGAGCTCCCCGATGACAGTATACTGCTACCTCGGTGTTTGGACGAACACCCAACGATCGAAGCTGTTTGTCCATTAATCGACGATTCTGGAATCCGCCCTTTCCGCTGAGAAAGTTCGTCCATTCCAACCATGCCGCTCCAGGTACTCGTCCCGAACGCGGACAACATTCTCGTTTTTCCGATCCCTCGTACTCTCCCATAGTTCTGACATCCAACACCAGACCAGTCCTGGCTTTGGACATGGATCTCACATGGGCAACTGTCGCCAAGACAGCGGGGCGTAGATGAGCCTTGAACTCTGTTGGGACCACGGCTCTCCTCTTCTCCTCAATGGGGTAGTTAGAATTCTGCCATGCCCTGAAACCACCTTCGAGCATCAATGGATTCTTCATTCCAGCGTACTCTAGCATCCAAGCAACTCGTGCGGCCCTCATACCGAACCCTGATTCGTAAACAACGATTTTTTCGTCGCCTCTAAGGCCAAATCGTCCGAGTTTCGATTCGAGATCTCTCTGAAATTTGGTCAGATTCCCGATGTCTGTTCCAGGAACAAAGTAGTGGAAGAGGTCAGCATTTCTCGCCCCGGGGATGCGAGCCCTAGAGTAGGCGTTCCTTGAGCGCGCGTCCAAGACTACAATGTTGTTGGACGATAAGTGTCGCTTGAGCCAGCCTATGTTGACTGTGGCTTTCAGAGCCCTCAGATTTCCTTTCGCCTAGTCAGGCTTGAGAATCTGCACAGGGCAGGGGGACAATTGCTTGAACTTCTCCGCGTCTTTCTCTGACCCAACAATCGTCCCATAGTGCATAGGGATAGCAAGCCTAGGTTTGATCATTCTCGCAGCTTCGGCCGCTTCGTCCGGCGTCATTACGTATGTCCCGCTAACAGGCAGAAGCGCCACATCAGCCTTGAAGCCTTTCATCTCGGGGATCGGGTCGGTGTCGCCCGCATGATAGATTCGAACGCCTTTAATCGACAATATGAAGCCAACTTTTCCATCCTCTTTAGGATGAAAGGGCTTTCCGGGTTCACGGAACTTGTTCAAGTTGTAGGCAGGAACAGCTTCGATAACTATGTCGCCCAAGACAACCTTGTCACCAGGCTTGACAGCCTTGACCTCCTTCACTCCCACGCCTGACAATTCCTTCTTACATGCCGAAATCGTGACGACAATCGTTTTCTCAGAAGAGACTTTCTTGATGTCGTCCAGTGAAAGGTGATCAAAATGCTCATGGCTGATCAGAATGATGTCTGCCTTATCTGGAATTGGGCGAATCTTGAAAGGGTCTACGATTACCGTCTTACCATTCTTGATTCTGAAGGAGTCGTGTCCGAGCCAGCTAATCTTAACCCCTTGATACTCGAACAATGCGCTTCACCGTTTTCGAATCTGAGCTTACACGATAATTAAGCCTTCCAGAAAAACTGATGACAATTCTCGGAGAATACCCATAAATCAGCGGATAGGCGATCTTTTGGAACATACGATGTACGACGTGATCATCATCGGGTCCGGTTCTGCGGGCTACACGGCCGCGGTCTACTCGTGTAGAGCAGGGCGAAAGACCCTTCTCATCGCGGGTTCGATTCCAGGCGGCCAGTTGATGCTTACATCTGATGTAGAGAACTTTCCCGGGTTTCCTGAATCAATACTCGGACCGGAACTGATGGAACGGATGAGGAAGCAAGCAGAAAGGTTCGGTCCAGAAATTATCTATGACGACGCTTCCAAGGTGAAGTTCAAGTCTAAGCCCTTCGAGGTTACGGTCGGAAAGCGGACCCTTCAAGGCAAAACGGTTATCATAAGCACAGGAGCCAACGCGAAGTGGCTAGGAATACCCTCAGAGACCAAACTGAGAGGACACGGCGTCTCAAGTTGCGCGACCTGTGACGGTTATTTCTTCAAAGAGAAGGAGGTGGTTGTGGTCGGCGGCGGAGACACAGCCTTGGAAGAGGCTACGTTTCTCGCGAACATTACGAAGATGGTAACCGTGGTTCACCGTAGAGATAAGTTACGTGCAAGTCAAATAATGCAAGAACGTTCCCTAAAGAACCCGAAGATAAAATTCGTATGGGATTCGGTCGTGGAAGAAATATTGGGAGACAACAATGTTACAGGGGTTAAGAGTAGAAACCTCAAGACTGGAAAAGAACAGCTCCTCAAAACTAACGGCGTCTTTGTGGCAATCGGCTACGAGCCTAACACTTCGATATTCAAGGGACATGTGGACCTCGACCCCAAGGGCTACATTATCACTCATAACGAGACCGAAACAAATGTACCGGGAATCTTTGCGGCGGGAGATGTGAAGGATTTCAGATACCGACAGGCGATCACAGCATCGGCAGACGGCTGCAAGGCGGCAATAGACGCGGATAAATTCATCAGTGAACATTACAAGAGCTGAGATCTAATTCTTGAAATGCCCAAAGTGTGACCTGCAGCTCGACTTTGTTGGGCGATACATCGTGCAGGAAGACTTTGAAGCAGGAGCTCCAGCTCAGATCCGAGACAGCGAGGTCTGGCAGTGTGACATGTGCAAGACCCACTACGAAACCAGCAGGAGCGGACAACCAATTCCGATACGATTCATGCAAAGCCTCTTCAAGAGACTAGAGTAGAGACCGCAAGCGGCTTAGACTCTCGTTTCTTGACACTGTCGGTCTTGTCACTCATCCGTCTTGGCTTGTTGAAGCGCTCGTCGATCCTTAGAGTCGAGGAGATTCTCCCCGTGCCCATCGATCGCAAGGCGGCATGTGAAGCTTCAACCACCCCGAGTATTGTAAAAACGTCCCGGGCTTCGAGGATCGTCCATCGGAGTGACTTGTACTCAAGTCCGTCAATTTTCGAGATAGCTTGGATTGCACTCTAACCGTATCGACTAAAGCTAGTTCCTGTCCAAATGAAATAGATACTGAACTCGGCCATACAGACAATTCGCCTTTGTTTCAGAACGCGCACCTTTCACGGGCGCGGGCCGCGGTGGCGTTCTGTTTTGTTATTTCTTGCTCTAGCTGACCAGCCGATTCTGCCGGTCAGGCGCTTTCTGGCGTAAACCATGAGACTGCTCGTACTTCTCGGTCTTGTCGATGTCAAGTTCCATGAGCTGGACAGTCGCCTTCTTTATGATCCCGAAAATTTCCTCGAGCTCAGGTCGCTCGAAATCTTTCAGTGAAAGATTTCCGATCCATTGCATCCAGCCTTGCATGCTTTTCGCGAGGGTCGAGCAACACAAACCGATTCCGTACACAATGTCTAGGCGGTCTTGAGGATCAAGGTCCGAGATGCGCTTAACCCTGTTCCTCGCTTCTTCAACCCAAGACTTAGGTTCGTCAGACATTTCCATAAATTTCTCACTTGTTTCTCGCGAATCACTTGCCATGCAGAAGTCTCACGGCCTTGCTCGGCTCCCAGCTGCTGTCCATGATTCACGTGGCCTGTCCACACGAGTAAATATTAACGTTATCTGCAACACACACGGTAAAATGACGGTAACAATAATTGAAGGTCACGATTGGGCGATCAGATTCGCTAGTCTGGTTTCAGTTGGGAAGTTCCGCTAGAATGGAGTCGATGGGTTTGATCGATACGGCATATGCTATCCATGTGAGAAAACCGCCAACAGCTCCCGAAAATGCTAGCACAAATTGAAGTGGTATTAATATCGAGAGAAAAGTCCTCAGGATGAATGACAAGACGAGGGGGAGGGACATTATTGCCATCTCCACGATTCCCAGAATGGCTCCGATTATAGAGCCAACTACTGTTACAAATCTTGGCCTTGGCCCGTCTGAGAAATCCGGGAATCTCGACCCTATAGCAATCCCGAGGCTTGCCTCAGTCAGTATTACAACGAGCCCCAGGACTATGAATCCGAGAACAACAAATATGGAAGCGTGAAGGAAGAGCGCCGAGACCACTGCTCCGAGACCGAGTCCTATGCTTGAGATCAGGGACGTGAATAGGAGCTTGCTCTTGACGAGCATCTTCGCAGAAACCGGAAGCACGCTAATGTTCCATAGCCTCCTTCCTTCTTGACCAATCGAGGTCATTCCAAGAAATAGCGCACCCAATCCTATCCCGAACAGGAAAGGGACAACCAAGAAAATCGGATCGATCTGGGCGGGGCCAGATGTTGATGATGGGGCCGGGGAAAAGATCGCTGGAAAGGATATCATGATGGGCATGATAATCGGTATCGCCATCAGCCTCACCACCTCTTTTCTCCGAGTTGCGGACCGGATCTCTCTCTTGAGCATTGCAATCGACGGAGAGCTGAGACCAAGGTAGCCCAGCCAACTTGGCCCGGATACAGACCCGGCCCCCGCGAAGTGAATCGCCGTCGGAGTCACTGCCCAATATTTGGCTCTGAAAGATAGCGCACTATACGAGAGCACTAGAAACAACGCCAGGCTCAGTGCTAGAAATCCAGCCCCTCCCAGAAAATCTGATTGAAGCACTCTGGTCATGGCTAGTGTAGGCCAGAAAACAGGAACGAAGCTGGCCGCGGCAGCGGTACCGACGAGAGAGCTTATGATCTGGATTAGAAAAACCCCGCTGAACAGAAGCTGAGTAACGAGAAGAATCAGGATTATTCCCACGATTCTCATTATGACAGTTATTCTGCCACCTAGCCGGTTGAACGCTGTTGACGCGCTCGCCAATGCTGACCTTAGAATCTCGACGCTCACCGAGCCGATGGACGTCGACAGGAGAGCTATTGGAACAAGCGCTAGAAATCCGAGGAGGTTTCCTGTAAGAATCCCTATGGGGAGAGAGTAGCCGAATGCGACCATGAGGAGCGGAGAGTACGTATAGCTGGTCGAGAGAGCGGACGCTGCAACGTATTCCCCCGGTGAAATAGGCAGCCAGTTGATAGCATCTGTACTCTCGGCCTCTGTAGATGCATTCACCTCCCACAATAATCCCATAGTGAAGTAGAAACCTACAAGGAAGAGAGGGACTCCTCCAAAGATCGTGACGACCAGCTGGTGCGCGACAGGTCCTGAAAGTGATGCCCCACCGGAACTGAGGAAAACTGTTGTCTCATAACCGAAAAACAGTCCAGCGACGAACAGAACGATTCCTATAAGGGCAATGAGAATCGGCCGACTGGTTATGCTCTTAGACACGATTGAACGTCGAGTACTACGAAGACGTGATATCATGAGGACCTTGGCAAACTTGAACAGAACCGGGAGTCTCATCTAATCAGTGCCTCAACTATGTCCTCGACTCCTTTCGTTCCGGTAAGCTTCAGGAAGACATCTTCGAGTCCCGAACCAGGAAGTCCTGCGTTCTCTCTCAAATCCTTCGAGGTCCCTTCCGCCAGAATCTTCCCCGCTTGCAGGATTGTTAGTTTGTCGCAAATGGCCTCGGCTATCTCCAGAATGTGGGTGCTGAACACCACGGAAACACCTTCCCTAGCTAGTCCGTGAATGAGTTCCTTTACCAATCTGGCTGATTTCGGATCTAGCCCGTTGAGAGGTTCGTCCATAAGCAGGACTCGGGGACGATGGAGAAGTGCTCCAATGATAGCAACTTTTTGTTTCATTCCTTGCGAGTAGCTGCTGATCATGTCGCCCTGTTTTCCCTCGAGGTCGAGGGCATCAACAAATCTCGCGATACGTTCCTTTTTTTGTTCGAAGGGTATTCCACGAACATCGGCTATGAAGTCGAGATACTCAGTTGCGGTGAGGAATTCGTATAGCCGTGGTGATTCGGGGACGTAGCCGACAATCTTCTTGATCTCCATTGGGTTAGCTCGAACGTCATATCCAAGGACTTGGATGGAGCCATAGGTTGGCTTTGTCAAACCCATAATTGTCTTCATTAGGCTCGATTTTCCGGACCCGTTGGGTCCGAGCAGGCCTCGCACTTCACCGGTGCCCACTGACAATGTGACATCGCTTAGGGCAACTGTTGGTCCGTAGGTCTTTGTAAGATGTGAAACGTCGATTGCCAAGCCCCTGGTTGTCATGCGTACTTCGTGATTCCACTAGCTTTGGAGATGAAGTTTAGCTCGATGTTCCTCAGGTGAGCTAGAAAGGAAGCTGAGAGAGATTGTACGCATTATCGGCCAGGCATAGGTGGACCCGAAGGAGTTGGATCCTGAGTCGGGCTTGGACCGGTTGTTCCTACTCCGCTAACCGCGATACCAGCGGTTCTTCGTTTCCTGAAAAGAAAAGCGAAAAGTCCTCCAACTCCTGCCGCAACGGCCACGGCTAAGAAGATCGCCGTGAGGAGTCCAACGTTACTTGCGGGCGTGTAGAATGCGGTATAGTCTGGGTCGTGTGCTATCTTGTATCCTCCCCACGTTGGGTAGGATATGACATAGATGTAGTCGGCTGTGGTGAAGCTTACCAAGCCTGCTTTAGCTTGTTGGATCAAGCCAGGGTCGACGTTAGCGACAAAAAGCGGCAGGAAACTCATGAAAGCGTTCTGGAATCCAAAAACTGGGTTGCCGCCCCAACCATGAACATCAACGGTTCTTGCGTTCACGTTGTTCGTCGCGTAGGTATTCTCAGAGCTATCCGCGCTGTAGTTGTAGAGCTTGTATGTGGGTTTCACCCCAAAGTTCGCTTGAAAGATCTTGTCGCCATCATCGGCTGCAGTTGTGACAGAAGCGTGAGTTACATCCGTGGAGCTATTATCGACACTCGCTCCTGAGTCATCCTTGTCGCTGACAATGTGGCTTGCGACTATCGCCTTGTTTGCGAAAACCATCGAGAGTTTGAATTGCTTTGCTTGCAAATATTGGTATACGTTCTGCATGTTGGCCCTAGTGCCGTTCAGATAGTATGTCCCTGTCGAATTGAGATGGGTGACTGGACTCGTTGTTAGGAGGTATAGATCTGTTACACGTCCTATCGTGTAAGTGGTAGTGAGGGTTGCCGTCTTGGAAGCTGGGTCAATTGCGAGCGCGTAGTTGAACGTTAGTTCGTTGTACCGTGCGAATCCTCTAGGGACGTTTTGGTCCCAAGGAAAGATAGCCGCCGGATCGGGGTTAATTCTCCACCATATTGCGTTGAGGTTAGTGTACTTGAGTCCCCAAGTGTAATGCGAGCTGTCAAGTTGGGCTAATGGGATAACCTGGCTGGACGCTACGTAGGTCACTGAGTGGCCACTCAGAGCTGCTAGATTCACGCCGAGGCTGAAGCTCGCATATACTTCATCATTCTTGTCTGGAGAATTAGGGTAAAATGTACCGGAGGCATTCTCTCGGAAGCTGACCAAACTCAAGAAAGAAGAAGTAGTAATGACATCCTTCCCACCAACGGTTTTGTAGTGTTCGAAAAACGTTTGCAATGGAATGGTTACATTCATACCGTTGTGCGTTGCATTGACGAGACCGGTGTAGAATATTTGAAAGCCTCCAACGTTGATGTAATTCGTATAGATGTAAGCGTGCTCGCTCGCGGAGGGTGCAGTTAAGTTGTGTGCGGCAGCGTACTGTCGAACGTAGCTGTACCAGTCAACCACTTTTGAGAAGCTCTGCGCTTGGAAATCTCCATTGCCTACGGTGTCTGCGCTGGCGGTGTACGTGGCGATCGGTGCCATGAATAACAGTTCTAGGACGATGAAAGGTAATGATTTGAGTTTGGAAGATAGATGGCGCATTGCTGTCCGTCCCAATGCATCCAAGTTCCTTCGGGGCCAAAGATAGAACTCCTGTTACCCCTTCCGGGCGCTTGCAGAAACAGTTGCGAGATTTCTTGGCTGTCAGACTACGCCCCGAACTTAATTATCCTCGGCGCCATTATCTCCGCCCCCCCAATCGTCGTCTTCGCCCCACTCGTCTTCGCCGCCCCAGTCCTCGTCTTCGCCCCATTCTTCCCCCATGGTATAGGGTGTCATCTTGATTGACTCCGAAAACTAGGGGTTATCGCGAATTGTGCCTTCTTAAAAGGCTTCCCAAAAAACGCCTGAGAACATGATCCGAAATGGAGAGCCGGGATCGAACTCTTCGTGAGTCAACGGTGCATTTGAGAGACAACGCCTTGATCCTTGGTTAGGGCTGCCCAACAGAGATGTGAAGTATTGTGAGCCACACCGTATCGTCCTTTACTGTCGAGAGTTACAATTCCGAGTCCTCTCCCCACTAGTTTGGTTACCTTCTTGACGGTTTGTGACGCAGCTTGTTGTGCGGTCAGGGACTTCATTGCATCGCAAGCTAACTTGGAAACAACCAATCTCATCGCTATTTCTCCGACACCTGTTGCGGTGGCTGCTCCGGTCCTATTATCGGCATATAGTCCGGCGCCAAGGATTGGGCTATCGCCGATTCTGCCAGGCAACTTCAACGAGACGCCGCCGGTAGAATCCGCAGCGGCTAGGTCTCCGTTCTGATCAATTGCAAGCGCTCCCACAGTATCTCCAAGCAGGCTCTTACCTCTGCTGCGTATTAGCTTCGTATTTCTCGAAGAATTGGTGAGAGACCCTTTCTCCAGTTGTCGTCGTGCCTCTTTCCATTCACGAACTCGCTCGGGAAGTTTCAGGTTCGCCTTCCGCAACCCGAACGCTTCTCCAAGCTTCTCCGCACTTTGACCAGCAAGCAGAGCATGATCAGTTTTCTCCATCACGACTCTTGCAAGACCCACCGGGTTCTTTAGATGTCGAAGGAGCGCGACTCCCGCGCCGCGCAGATTCCTTCCATCCATGATTCCCGCATCTGCCTCAACATCACCCAGAAGATTCAGAGTTGACCCTCTCCCCGCGTTAAAGATGGGATTATCTTCCATTTGCATGACGGCTGCTTCAACTGCTTGCACTGCAGATCCTGCCTGTCGGAGTAACCTGAACCCCAGGGTCGCAGCCTCATGGACGCCCGACAGACCGGCAGCCTGCTTCAGCTTGGGCCATTCGCCGGCCCCGCCGTGAACAATTATCGCCAAATTTGCCAAGTCGTATCGCGATGTCGCCGACGTGAACGAGATATAAGCGTCGACTTGGTCTGGGCAAGCAATCAGCGATGCTTACTCAGTTTCTCAAGATTAGCGGCGAGTCGATTCAGAAGGCCGCGACAGCGATACAAAATGGGGGACTAGTAGTCTATCCAACCGACACGGTCTACGGTCTTGGATGCGACCCATTCAACGAGAAAGCGGTCCACATGTTGGCAGCAGCGAAGGTTCGAAACAAAGGGAGCTTCCCAGTCCTGGTAGATTCGATTGGCAGAGCAAAAGAGCTAGGCGCCATCAGCCGTGATGTCGAACCGCTTGCCTTGCGATTTTGGCCGGGGCCCCTGACCATCGTAGTTTCTTCTCTGGCAACGCTTCCTATCCAAGTGATTGGTCCTCAGAAAATGGTTGGGCTTAGAGTCCCCGCCCGAAGGGATACCCTGGATCTGGTCTCGAGGTCAGGAGGGTCGCTCGTAGGGACCAGCGCAAACATTTCGGGCAACCCGCCGGTCACTAATGCAGAAGCTGCATTCAAGGTGTTCGAAGGCAAGGTCGACATCATACTGGATGGAGGCCTAATGTCTACCAGCATCACGTCAACAGTCGTTAAAAAGACCAACTTTGGCATTCAGGTTATCCGCCAAGGAGCAATTAGTCGGGAAGAACTTAGAACGGTTATCGGATCGAACGTCGAACTTCAAGAATGATTCCGACTTGCTAAGCGACTTCAACCTCCTAGTATCCAGTGCAAGAGGCAATGAGCGAGAAGCAAATTCGGAACTGTGTTATCTGATTGCTGAGCTAGGAGACCGATCCGCGGAGACCAGCTATACCCCGGTCAGCGGCCTAACAGTTGCCAAGACCTCGCTTGACCCTCTCAAAGTCATACAGAATCTACGGTCCACCCTTAAGGAGAAACCTTGGGAGTTTCGATATGTGCTCAAAGTAAAGCCGGTTCAGAGAGTCGTACCCACCGAAATTGAAGCCATCGGGAATGCGGTTTCAGAGAAATCACGGACAATTCGAGACGGTGAAACATTCCGCGTGTCGATTGAAAAACGTCGAAGCAACGTCTCCTCCAAGGAAGTTATTGACGCCATTGCCGCCAAGATTCCTAGAAAAGTTGACCTGCGGGATCCGCGGAAGATTGTCCTAGTCGAGATTATTGGCGCAGTCGCTGGAATCGCGGTCATTCCACCCAATGGTATCTTGGGCATAGAACGGGAAAAGAGAACGATCTAGTTCTCCAACACCAAGAGAGCAGAACGCTCAATCACTAGTCTCTTTAACACCTCATTCTCGTCTTCGCGGGGCATCCTCGACGAGTCCAACTCCCTGTCAGAAATATTGTAAGCTTTCCTTAGTGCTCTTACCTTTGTGGTGGTCTCGATGTCTAACACAGTATCGTCCGGCATTCCCTTTACCATCTTTCCTACTCTGCTAATCAACGGGCTAAGTTCAAGCCTGGTTCCGGAGAGTCCCACCAGAACGAGTTCCGTACTCGAAGAGTCTATGCCAAGAAGCTTGATCGCTTCGACAATCTGGTGTTCACCTGAGGCAAATAATAGAAGTTCCATGGAGAGATGCTTTGCTCTTCGATCCTCCCCTCTGAAAGAGTCAACCGCGTTTCTTGCCGCGAAAATAATGTGCTCTTTACCAGCCACTCTATCAGCCCGCAATAGCTGAAGGTCAACCTCGTCAACTGACCCTCGCAGGTCTCCCAAGACATTCTCAGAGTCGATCACTCCGGTACTTCTGAATCCTTGGATGAACAGGAAATACGAACCGATTCTTTCAACTATCATTTGTCAAGCGCCAAGAGTGTACGAATTAGCGGGGCGGTTAGTCCGCTTCCCATCAACTCTCGAATCACGTTGCCTGTCTTCCCCTTCGACCGGAGATTCCGTTTGATGAGTTTGATGGCTTCCAGTCGTTCCCACGGAAAGATGACCCACTTTGAAGTTATCCTAGCATAGTGATCCGGTTTGTAGATACTCTTCGGTTTCAGGTAGATGGTGCAGACCCTGATCTCCCGAGCGCCTTTTCGGCGTAGATGCTGGTGTGCTAAGCGGAGACTCTTTCCTGAGTCGGCAACATCATCCACGACCAGCACGCGTTTCCCGATAACCTCGGAGGAAACAGGCTGCGTGATCTTAGGCCTGTGCGAAGTGACTCCGATATTCTTGTAGAATTCGACTTTCATGTTTGCAAGATTCGGGTTCTCAAGCAGATCACTCATTACCCGGGCGGGCGGCCATCCTCCTCGAGATACGCCCACGATGACTTGGGGCAAGTATCCTGAGCCCTTGATCCGCCCGGCAAGTTCTACCAGCATACCATAGACATCGTCCCAGCTCGGAGCAACGTATTTCGGATTCCGCAACAGATCAAAACCGCGAAGCTTCTTGAGTTTCGAATCTTTGTTCCATTAAGACTTTGTCAATTAGCCGGTGATCCTTACTGCTAAACCCAATATACGGGTCAAGAAACGTCTTGCTTGGCGTTCCAAAGACTTTCATGGCTGATCCGGATCGGAAGTACGCCAATGATGTGGACTGACCTGCACAGAGGGCACCTCGCCCAGATGAAGAAATGCATCTCCACTGAAGATTTCCGACGGAAAGTCATGCAGAAATCAAACCCCGGTAACAGGCTGTTTTCACCCCTGTTCCTCCTATATTCGGGAGGGAGCATAGTTGCCTTACAAGAAGGGCGAGCTTCCTCACGGCGGACATGGCTCTGACCCTCGAACTGTCAAAGAATGGAGAGCCTCCGAGCCCCTGGTTGAGACTTGGCTCTCAAAGAAACGTCCAGGGACAGCCCGCAAGTACGGAGAGGACTTTCGAGCCTTCTGGCTTGACTTTCTCAGCCAGCGGTACAAGTCTATCGAAGAGTGGCTCGATGCCGTCAAGAAGGCCCAGTACGAGCGAGACTTCGAGATTCAGACAGCATGGGCGAAAGACCTCGAAGCTTACATCCTCGCGAGAAAGATCAGCCACAAGACACGCGCGAAGATAGCTTCAGCCGTTATGTCGTTTCTTGAGCCTCGGATAGGAAAACACAACGCTCGCAACTACAAATTCACCTTCGGTACTCCAGAAGAGGTCGATGCCGAGGCCCATGAATCTGATACTGAAACCATCGACTACCATGACATTGCAAAGCTCGCCCATGCCGCCAAGTCCAAACGAGACAAGGCACTGGTCCTTGTCAACATCTCTGGTCTTGGGGTCGGCGAGATACTATCGTTCAACAGCCGTTGGTTCCAGATCTACGACCTCCTCAAGTCACGTAAACCGATAGACCGGTGGCAGACGAGAATCGAACCAGTCAGAATCGATCTCGTCAGGAAGAAGAAGAATGTCAAGTTCTACACCTTCCTACTGGACGATGCGATTGACGCTCTGGCGGTGCTTCTGGAGCAGAGGGAAACCGAAACGAGCAGATCATTGACTGAGAAGGACCCGCTGTTCGTCAACTACAAAAATGAACCAATTACCGAGCAACGCATCCAAGAACAGTTCCGCTATCTGAGAGAAAACGCATCACTAGAACATCCAGAGAGATTCCATCCACACGAGATAGGGAGAGACACTCTAATCACTCTCTTCGCAAACCATCACATCGGACCGTTCAATTCAAAGGGCAAATCTCTACCAGCCGAGTTCTGCTGCGGACATACCATCGACGATCTAAAGTACAACAAATCGGCTTGGACACCAAAAGGCGAACAACAACTCAGGGAAATCTTCGAAAGCCTCCGCCCAGAACTGAACCTCATCACCCACCGAGGCAAAGAAATAGAGATCCTCAAAGGAACAATCGACCTCCAAGCCCGCAGAGCGCTCGTTGAAATGGTCAAGATGCTGAAGACTGAGCCTCCTGAAACCACAGGAGACACCGCAGAACAAATCCTACAGCTTTTGGAGGAACAGGGAATCACAGAGGCGGCAAACAGATGGAGCCGCCGGCGAATAGGCGATAGGTCTTGAGAAGACTCTAGCTAGCAGAGACCTTCGACATGAATGCAAGACCAGTATGCGTATGATGTCTTCGATTGCAGCCTACCTGATGATTCGTAGGGCGGGCGAGCCCCAGACTCGTTCGACTGTCGAGTCTGACCATAAGGATCATTATAGAGGGCTACTCTCTTCTCAGAGTCGCCCAGTCACTACTACTACAAAGATTTCTCAAACCTGACGTTTGATGGAGGAGTTTTCGCTTCCATTTGGTCTACGGAGTTGTGACCGCTCGGGTCTCCCTTTCCCCGATACGCCGAAGCGTCCAGCCGAGGAATGGACCGGCTTACCCGTTGTCAGAGCTAGGTCGCTTTGATAGTAACCACTTGGAGAGAGTCTACCTTGTTTCCGTCAGCGTCGAAAAGCGTGGCGGTATCTCCTTCGTTGTTCCAGACGAAAGCATGTCTTCCCCAATGCAAGATCCACTTTGAGGTTTGACCCTCTTCGAACGAATCCTCCCCTGGTCCAGTGTGAACATAGGCTTTCTCACGTGATGAGAGCACGGCTCCTTGCGGAAACTTGTAGACGTGCTTTCGAGCTCCCGTCGCCGTCTCGTCCGTTAGAGTCCACCCCGCGAGGGATACTTTTTCGGTCCCCTCGTTTTGGAGGACAACAAACTCCTCGTTTAGCTTGTCAACAGTATCCTTTCTAGTTGGATTATGGTTGATGCGTTCTATGATAACTCGACTTGATGTCATCACGTGATTAATATTGGAGAAACTCGATATGAGCGTTGATCGGGCGGAGGCTTGGCTCAGCGAGCCATTACGAAAGGGCTATGTCTCAGGGCCCTTTATCCAACCTGATATTCCAAGCCCACTCCTCTTCTGAGGCTTGTCGCTAACTGTTGAGACCAGTTCCTTCTTCCCGAGAGAGCTTCTCACCTCGGAGACGAACTTGGGCCAAGCAGGATCAGTTCCTAACAGGACATGGTTCTTGCTTTCTAGAGCGACAAGGCGAGAGTTTGGAATGCCCGCCGCCAAGAGCCGACCCTCTTCAAAGGGAACAGACGGATCTCCTCGAGAGTGGATTACCAACGTAGGGGCTTTCACCTTAGGGAGGTTCATGGAAACATCAACCGTGCCGAACACTTCCTGGAACCGGACCGCGTTTTCGGCAGAGCAGGAGATCCGCTGAAGGTCGTTGAACCATCTCATCTGCTCGATCGTGCCGCCGGGAATGAACATTGAGGTGAAATATTGACGAATACCCGGATCGTCGCGGCCCCAGCCATGCTTGATCAACGTCATCATTGCCTGGCGCTCCTCAATTGTCTTCATCGATCCTCGTTTGCCCCAACCTCTGGCATATCCTCCATACACGATGAGTTGGCTCACTCTCTCTGGATGACGGACAGCGTACTCAATCGCAACGGCTCCACCTTGCGAAATTCCTAAGAGCGGGAATCGCTCTATTCCGGCGGCGTTCACGACTGATTCGAGATCTCGAACCCAAGCGTCGAACGAGAAGTCTGGGACATCCCAATCGGACAAACCACATCCCCTCTCATCATATCTGATGAGCGTACTATCCGTCGATAGAGCGTCGAGAAAGTGGCGCCAAACAGGGCTTTGCCAATCGAACTCTAGATGGCTGAGATAGTTGGCAGCCTTGACCAGCGGAGGTCCTTTTCCAGTTATGGCATAGGCGATCCGAACATTGTCAGGCGTTGTGCAGAACCGGGTCTCCTGTTTCATGCCATGTCAGAACTTGGGTCATCCTTACGGGTCGGGACTCTCATAACGAAACAACTACTACTTCCAGTTATCTCTGGACGAGCCCCGGATATATGTTTGGTAGCTTCGACAGACAAAGTTGAATCGGCGATTTCACAAACCTAGTTCTGCGTTGCTTGAGTAGCGCGACTCAGCGGACCACTTCAAACAGAAAGGATTTGTCGGAATCTCTGAGACGGTTTTTCCTAGGGTTTTGCTTCGAATACTCTGTTGAACGGTGTCTCGGTTGCTCTGCGGAATGTCTTGAAGCCTCCGGACATTACTACCTGGCGCAGTTGAGAGTCGCCGGCCTGGGCACCTAGAGCGAGTCCTACCTCTTGAGCCTTGGAAGCGGGCGTGCAGATCATGGTGGACGCACTGTAATAGACGCGGCCAACTGGATTGTAGTTCTGCTCTGGCTTCTCATTGGCAAAGGGCTCGACGATCATCCAGGTCCCGTCGGGCTTTAGTGACTGTCGAACATGTTTTGCGGCTCCCGCGGGGTCGCCCATGTCGTGTAGACAGTCGAAGAATGCTACTAGATCGAAGTCTTTCTTCGGATAGTCCTGAGCCTTCGCTTGTTCGAAGCTGACTCTGTCGGACAGCCGGTTTGCTGAAGCCACCTTTCGCGCATGGTCTATGGAAGGTTTGTGGAAATCGTAGCCGACGAATCTAGACTTTGGAAAAGCTTCGGCCATGATCATTGTCGAGGCTCCGTATCCGCATCCCACGTCGGCCACCATGGCTCCGTTCTTCAACTTGGCCACAACACCGTCCAAGGCGGGTAGCCAGGAGCTGACTAGGTTTCCTGCGTATGCGGGTCTGAAGAATTTCTCTGCTCCGAGAAAGAGGTCCGTGCTGTGCTGTTCCCATCCGAAGCCCTTGCCGGTTCTGAACGCTTCGGTGATTCCTGCTTCGTCCTTGAACATCGATGCGGCGATGTAGAAGGCTCCCGGAAGGTAAGCAGGACTCTTGTCGTCGGCCAGAGTAAACACCTGCTCAGGGGACATGGAGTATTTGCCGGTCTTGGAGTCATACATTACGTAGCCGGCCGCGGCCTGAGCCGAGAGCCATTCTCGAACATAACGCTCCATAGTGTGTGTCTTGCCCGCCAACTCTGCGGGAGACAGACCATTACCCTCCGCAAGCGCCTTGTAGAGGCCAAGTTTCTCTCCCACGAGAACTGTGGAAGCATGCAGAGCCGCGCCAAAATCTCCCACGAACTTCATCAAGAACGAGTTTAGCTTATCCTGATCAACCTTCATTGTTTCCTGCAAAATGACAAACCAGCTCGACTTTAATCCGATGACATTTAACACTTGCTCACGGGCGAAATTGCGTGATTGAATTAGATATCCATTTACAGGCTGCTCTCCCTAGCCGGCCTTCCCATAGGCTTCGATCCCGTCATCCAACCTTCTGTCGAAGCAAGTATCATTCCAACTCTAGCATCGGCTTCAAGCATTGCATTCCTAACGTACCGAGTTGCAATCCGGTTGAGGGCCAGTAATGTGAGAGCTGGCGTACTGCAGCTATTCGATATGGTATCCAGTTCAATCGGATTAGACGCACAAGTCTACAACAAGTATTACGAAGCGATAAGAGTCCTAAGCGAGATCAACGGCACAGAGTTCATGGGAGAATCACACGGACTACTATCTAAGAGTGGAATCGGCTCGGACGCTTACATGCAAAGCTCTGGCTGACGGGTTCAAAGTCATAGACTCGGACTGCGGAATGAGCATACTGCAAGAGCCCAAGCCTCTATCCCCGCCACTTATCAAAGACAAGCACGGGAAGACCTGAGTGGCAAGCACGCAATGACCCGTTTCTTCTCGCTGCCTTCAACGTCAAGTCCGTCGATTGTGTCTCAGGGTTAGCCTTCCTGCAGCTCTCCCACGGACCTGTTAAGCAGTCTACGAGAGGGATTGTTAGAGCATCAACACCCACAGCTCTGCCGCGAGCTTCTCGAACTGGGATTCATAACCCCTCGGCATATCCGCCTAGGGAATACATGTCAAGTCTTAATATGAAAGTGGGACGCTCGTCCGTTTTGCTCCGGTCTGGGAGATGCTCAAGTGCTAGTCAATGTAGGCGTCAGCCACAAAAGAGCCAAGCTGGCAACGCTTGACGCCCTAACCCTCCGCGACCTCCCAGGATTCTACAAGATTCTCAGAAGCATTCCGGGAATAAAAGGGGCAGTCATAGTTCAGACCTGCAACAGGGTTGACATGTTCATCGACGCCGGCCAAGGTGTCGAGGTTAACGAGAAGATCCTCTGGAACTGGGCCCTCGAGACAAAGTTCAAACTTCACGAATTGAGAAAACTTGCGGAACAGAGAAGCGATGAACAGGTCCTAGAATACCTGGTGAACCTTGCGTCTGGACTGGAATCAATGCTGGTTGGAGAGAGCCAGATTCTCGGCCAGCTAAAATCATCCTTGATAGAAGCACGGGGACTAGCAGCATCAAGCCCAACCCTCTCCAGGACTCTCGAGAGATCAATCGCAGCCGGCATCAGAATCCGGGACCAAACTGGGATCGGGAGAGGAACGGTATCCCTCGGTTCCGCAGCTCTAAAACTCGCCGAAGAATCTCTCGGCCCCCTCGACCATACCAAGGTATTGTTGCTCGGAACCGGTGAGATTGGTATGATCCTGATGAAGGCACTGAAGGCCAGGGGGGTCACAGATGTAACTGTTGCAGGCAGGACACGTCAAAGGACGGAGTCGTTCTGTAGAACTTTCGGAGGCAAACCAGCCGATATCATGGATGCCATGTCGCAGCTGGGACTCTTCAGGCTGGTCGTTGTTGCAACTAGAGCCACAGGCTACCTTTTGACCAGAGAGAACGTTGCTCCCCAGCTGAAATCTGATCGAGACTCGAAGTTCATGATTCTGGACCTCTCGATCCCGAGAAATGTTTCACCTGGTGTAGAGCAACTCAGAGGCCTGGTGATCAAGACGATTGATGACCTGCGCGACATTACGGACCAAGCCGTGTCCGTTAGGAAGATTTTGGTCAGAGAAGCTGAGCTGAAGGTCGAGGAGGCTGTAGAGAAAATCTCGGAACTCCTGCGCCGCGAGGAAGCGGAACCGATGGTCTCTGAGCTCTATCACAGAGCCGACAAGATTCGAAGAGAGGAGCTAGAAAAGGCACTATCCAAGCTAAACCTACCAGAACACCAGCAGGACGTACTTGAGAGGATGAGCCTGGCTCTGGTGCGGAAGCTCTTAGCCCAGCCAGTCGTCAACCTTCGTGAAGCCGCGAAGAAAGGTGATACCAAGTTGCTGACTGTCGCAGGCCAGATATTCGAAGGAGACTAGAGTACAACGAGCTTTCCCGCGCTGCGAATGCGGCGACTCCGAAGAACACCCCTCATCCGCGAGCTCGTGAGAGAAGTCAGACTTGATCGTTCTGATCTTATTCAACCGATATTTGTGGAAGAGGCATTGAAAACCCAGGCGCCTATAGCGTCGATGCCGGGCCAGCAGCGACAATCTCCCTCAACATTAGGCCGAGAAGTGACCCGTCTTGTCGACAACGGGATAAGATCCGTCGTTCTATTCGGTATTCCTACCATCAAGGATGAGGTCGGATCATCTGCTTATGATCCGAACGGGGTTGTCCAGAGAACTATCCGTGATCTAAAGGATCAGTTCGGTGACGAGCTGGTTGTTTTCGCGGACGTTTGCATGTGCCAGTATACTAGCCATGGACACTGCGGTCTTGTACGGGATGGGCGAGTAGATAATGATGAGACACTTCGGAAGCTCGCTGAAGTCGCGGTAAGCCATGCCCGCGCTGGTGCAGATATGGTGGCACCGTCAGCGATGATCGATGGACAGGTCAAGACAATTCGGCAAGCGCTCGACGACAACGGATTCAAGGATGTGGCCGTGATGGCGTATTCGGCGAAGCATGCTTCATCATTCTTCGGTCCCTTTCGAGAGGCCGCCCTATCCACCCCTAAGTTCGGAGATCGAAGAACCTACCAGATGGATTACTCTAACCCTGAGGAGGCTCTCCGCGAAATCGCGCTGGATATCAAAGAGGGCGCGGACATGATCATGGTCAAGCCCGCGCTTGCCTACCTAGACATTATCTATCGTGCGAAGAAAAGATTCCGGATGCCGACTGCAGCCTACAATGTAAGCGGAGAATATTCCATGATCAAAGCAGCCGCACGCGAAGGATGGATAGATGAGAAATCGGCAGTACTCGAGGTTCTAACCAGCATCAAACGGGCAGGAGCGGACATGATACTGACATACCACGCGTTGGAAGCCGCAGAATGGCTGGGCTAGATTCAAGATCTCAACAGCTTTTCCGCCGAGCGAGGAAAGTGATTCCGGGCGGGGTCAACAGCCCGGTTAGAAGCTACTCTCCCTATCCTCTTTTCGTCTCATCCGCGAAAGGCTCGAAGTTCAAAACTGTTGACGGCCAAGAATACCTAGACTACTGCATGGCATATGGCGCGTTGATCGACGGACACGCCCAGGCCGAAGTCGTCAATGCAGTTGAGGAAGCTCTCGAGAAAGGGTCCATCTATGGACAGCCGACTGAGATGGAAGTCGAGCTCGCCGAACTGATAGCCTCGATAGTGCCGTCTATGGAAATGGTTCGCCTCGTCAACTCCGGGACCGAAGCCACGATGCATGCTATACGGCTCGCACGGGCGTTCAGTGAGAAGAAGAAAGTCCTGAAGTTTGAAGGGGGATTCCACGGGTCCCACGACTCAGTGCTGGTGAAAGCGGGATCAGGCGCCACCCTGCTTGGAAGCCCTAGTTCTGAAGGGATACCGGGCGAAGTCGCCAAGAACACGCTTGTTAGTCGCTTCAACGAAGAGAAAATAGCTAGCAAGATCATTCGAGACTATGCAGACGAACTTGCAGCCGTAATCGTCGAACCCGTACTCGGAAACATAGGCCCCATCCTGCCGAAACCGGGGTTTCTAGAGATTCTTCGAAAGGTTACTGAAGAAAACAAAGTCCTCCTAATCTTTGACGAGGTGATTACAGGCTTTAGGCTCTCGATAAGCGGAGCTCAAGGATACTACAAGGTTCATCCAGATCTAACAATACTCGGCAAGATTCTCGGAGGAGGGCTTCCACTCTCCGCCTTCGGCGGCAGAAGAGACATCATGGAAAAACTCGCTCCCTTGGGCCCCGTGTACCAGGCTGGAACCTACAGTGGTAATCCGGTCAGCGTGTCTGCTGCACTCGCAACCCTTCAATCATTGAAGAAACGAGCAGGGCAAGTGTATTCCCGATTAGATCGGATGGGAGGCAAGATCCGGCGAGGAATAAGTGACCAGTTGGAATCAGCTAGAGTGCCCGCACAGGTTAACGGTGTCGGATCGATGTTTCAGTTATTCTTCACAGATCGTCCGGTGACCGATTACCACTCGGCAAGGTCTGCCGACGTACGCAAGTATGAACAATACTTCCATTCGTTGCTCACGTCTCGAATCTTCGTTCCGCCATCCCAGTTCGAAACATGCTTTCTCTCTATCGCGCACACCGAAGACGAAGTAGAGGCCACCCTCGGTGCGATTGGCACTGCACTGAAGACCCTACGGCGGTGACATGAAAATACTCTACAAGGTCGGTACTCGAGGAAGCAGGCTCTCACTTGTCCAGACGGAACTGGTTGCGGATAGTATCAGACAAAAGAATCCCGGACTTAGAATAGAACTGAAGGTCATTACGACCGCAGGTGATGCGGACCAGCGAACACCGCTCTTCTCGCTCGACCAGAAGGGAATCTTCGAGAAAGAGATCGACCGAGCAGTCCTCGACGGCCAGGTTGACTTCGCCGTTCACAGTATGAAGGACGTTCCTGTGCTCGACATGGACAGCGGGCTCTTGATCGCGAGCGTTCCCGAGAGGGGGTCCGTTATCGATGTGCTGGTGAGCAAGGGAGACGCGCGTTTGGAGAATCTGAAAACGGGAAGCAGGGTAGGCACGAGCAGCCTGCTCCGAGTCGCTCAGCTGAGGCGCGCGAGGCCTGGCGTGCAGCCGGAGCCTATCCGGGGAAACGTTGAGACGAGAATCCAGAAGGTGGACAAGGGCGAATTTGACGCTGTTGTACTCGCTGAAGCTGGGCTTGCAAGGCTTGGAATAGAAGGAAGGATCTCGGAGCGTCTACCGGTTGAAGATTTCATGCCTGCCCCGGGTCAAGGGGCACTGGCTGTTGTTGCCAGGAGTGACAGTTCAAGTGTCATTGACATGTTGAGGTCGATTGAGCACGCTCCGACGAGGTCTGAGATTGTGGCTGAACGAGAACTGGTTCGGATTCTCGAGGGTGGTTGCAAGGTTCCCGTGGGAGTCCTGGCCAGTGCCCGTGGCGATCGGATTCAGATGGTCGCCTGCATCTTCTCGATCGATGGCAAAGAGAAGCTTCTGGCGAAACGGTCGGGTCATGTCCGGGAAGCCGTAGTGTTAGCCAAAGAGATGGGTGAGGAACTTCTTCACGGCGGCGCGAAAAAGATCGAGGAGAGCTGGAGAACTGTCTACGTCTAGGACTCCTGCAGAGAAGTCCATTGCCATAACTCGCCCAGTCGGACAGGGAGAAGAGACGTCCAGGTTTGTGGAAAAGCTCGGATGGACCCCGTTCATCGTCCACGCCGTTGAGCTGAGACCTATAGAACAATCGAGGATCTTCAAAGAATTCTCAAGAATTGTGGGCGATGGTCCTGTTGACTGGCTCGTCTTCATGAGTCCCACCGGTGTCGATGCTTTCTTCGACATGCTGAAGTCGCACTCTAGCATTCTCCCGAGCGCATCAGGTCAAATCAAGATCATGGCTGTAGGTCCGAAGACCAGCGCGGCGCTAGAACGTTACGGCGTTCAGGACGCCGTCGTCCCGGAGAAATACAGCTCCGCCGGCGTAGCGAATCATCTGTCCAAGTTCGAAACCAAAGGACAGAGAGTGGTTCTTGTGAGATCCTCAGTCGCCGACGACCGCCTCGCAACGTTACTGACTTCGAGAGGGGCATCCGTGGACACGATCACGATCTACCAGTCAGAGATCCCAGCGAATAAGCAGAATGTATTGAATTTCCTCTCCAGGCTTGAAAAAGGACAGTTCCAGGCAGTTCTGTTTACCAGTGCAGCTTCTGCGTCCAACCTGTTCAACATGGTTACGAATCAGATCCCGAAGTCGCAACTCATCCACCTGTTGAGATCAACTTTGGTAGGGGCTATCGGTCCCGCAACGGCTGAAAGACTCCGAGAACTTGGCATAGACCCAAGCGTTCCTGGGAGGTATCTTATCGAGGATGCGATTAGTGAGCTTGTCAAGAAATCTGAGGAACGCTGGAACCCTGAGCAGAAAATATCGAGCCAGCCATAAAGCCGCAGGATGTTTTCTCCAACCGTAAGAACAGAAATCAAGTCGGCCTAGGCTGGGTGCTACAACATGATTCGGTGGTCGCAATACCCAAGCCGGCGAGTACAGACCGTGCCAAAGAAAGCACTGAGGTCTCCGAATGGAGGCTGAGACTTGAAGGCTATCAGAGACTAGCCAGCGCCTTCTCCTAGGGGAGGCTAGAGCGAGATCCTAAGCTGTCACAATTTCTTGCGATAGAAGAGGTCCCAGTCTAGAAGCCATCGCATTGATGAATTCGGGGTCGTCATTGAGAGAAGCAGTTCTCTCCAGTCTCGCACCTAAGGAGGCAGCGTAGCTTTTCGCCTCAATATCCAGATCGTAGAGTATCTCGAGGTGATCCGAGACAAAACCGACAGGGCAGACCAACAATTCGTGGAATCCCTTGCCGGATAATTCAGCTATCTTCTCTTTGATGCTGGGTCCCATCCAAGACTCGACGGGATGTCCGGCGCTCTGGAAGGCGAAATCCCAGGACTCAATTCCTGATTTATCAGCAACGAGCTGGCTGGTCTCCTGAAGCTGACTCCAATAGGGGTCGTCGTCAGCCACGAACTTCTTCGGAAGGCTGTGGGCGGTGAAGAGAACGACAGCCCTAGAGGGCTGATCGAATTCCTCGACGCCATCACGGACCCGTCGCGACAAGGCATTGATCAGAGATTGTTGATCATGCCAGCTCTCGACCATTATGAACGGGATGGGTCTTCCTGTCTTGGCCAAGCCTCTGTTGACGGCGTCTGCATATCCTCCGATGCTCAGCTTGGAGAAGTGCGGAGCAAGCGCGAGACCGATGATACTTGCAGCATCATCGCTCGCGATCTTCTCGACGACATCCTCGACAAACGGGTGCCAGTGCTTCATTCCAACATACACCTTCGAATAGAATTGCTCAGACCGGAGCTTATCCTCCAATGCTTTCGCCTGGGCGAGAGTCATTTTCAGCAGAGGAGTCTGACCACCAACCTGGTGATATCTGTCTCTCAACCTCTCTACCTCCTCGGGTGTTGGTAACCTACCTCCTCTAACCTGACGGAGATATTCTCCAACCTCGTCAAGCGAATTCGGGCTGCCGTACGCCATCAGTAGAACTGCAGGATGTTTCTCCATGCATCGACACCTCTAATGTTTGGTTCTGGTAGTCCCGTGAATGAACTGAACCAGACTCTTCACATGTTCTGGCGGAGTTTCAGGAAGAACGCCGTGACCCAGGTTGAAAATGTGGCCCGGGCGGCCACCGATCATAGCTAGGATATCTTTGGATCTGGCATGGACAAGCTCGTTCGCGCCCAGCAGAATCGCTGGGTCAAGGTTACCTTGGATCGCTACATGTCCTAGAATAGCCCAGGCTCCGTCTATCGAGATTCTCCAATCAACACCGAACACGTCACCGCCTGCCTCCCGCATCGACTTCAATATCCCAGCTGTTCCCACTCCAAAGTGTATTCGAGGAACTCCTCCTATTTTCAACCGGTCGAATATCTGTTTGTTGAACGGGAGCACGAATTCTTCGTAGTCGGATGGGGAGAGACATCCGGACCAGCTGTCAAAGAGCTGGACAGCGTCCACACCAGCTCGGATTTGAGCCATGAGATAATCGGAGACCATGCTGGACAGCTTTGCCATCAGGAGCTTCCATAATTCCGGCTCCGCATACATCATCTTCTTTGTCTTCGTAAAGTCTCGTGAAGGGCTTCCTTCTATCAGATAGCAAGCGAGGGTGAAAGGCGCTCCTGAAAACCCGATCAGAGGCGTGCGTCCGTCCAGCTGTTGAATCGCGAGTTCAATCGCGTCAGTGACGAAAGGCACGTGATCTCTTGGAGAGAATTTTCCAATCGCCTCAACATCTTCCATTCGTCCGATCGGTTTCTCGACTACGGGGCCCACGCCGTCTACGAGTTTGAAGCCTTGGCCAATTCCTTCGAGGGGTAGCATGATGTCGGCGAAGATGATTGCAGCGTCAACTCCCAGCTCGGTTGTGGCATCAACTGTGACTTTGGCGGAGAGTTCTGGGGTCTTGCAGATTGTGAGGACATCGTTCTTCGCTCTGACCTTTCGATAACTCTCCAGATATCTGCCGGCCTGCCTCATGAACCAGATCGGAGTGAACTCGGCTTCTTTCTTCCAGCAGGCTCTGAGGAAACAATCATTCTCGAGGTCAGTCAAGTTTGGACATTCGCCCTTCGTGTTACGAGCCGAGAAGGTCTAACATTTTCTCGGGTTCAACGTTGATACAGGTAAAAATGGGAGTCTCCAGGGCCGTGTACTTACTCGCCTCAGTAGTTCGGAGATGCATGACCAGATTGAGGAAGTCTTCTGGGTGATCCGTTTCGAATGAGAGTATGAACTCGTAATCGTCTATACCGAACGAGTAGGACGTGTGTATCGTCACCGAGGGATATTTCTGGCCAGCTTGCACGTGATCCTTCATCATTCTTCTTCTCTCCTCGAATGGCACGCTGTACCATTCTCTCTTCTTGGTGAAGGGATAGACGAAGAGGTATCTCGAACCGACGGGCTCCTTCTCGGAGGGTCTTCCGAAATACTCTGACGGACGCAGCATGCTCAGGTACGAGTAAGGTGTAGAGAGATACTTTCCAAGCTCAGTCTTTAGGAAGTCGGAGTGAATACGTTGGATGGTCTCCAGAGAGTCGGTGATGGTCCACAGCATGAAGTCAACATCTCCTCTAGTTCCGACTAGAGAATATGATCGGGGGCGAATCTTCTCCCCCGTTTCGCTTAGAGACGAGAGGAACTGCTTCTTTGAGGATTCTCGCTCTTGAGATGATAGTTTTCTCCAGGCCGGGTCGAGCTTGAAGAAAGTGTACTTGACGAAGCTGTAACCCGTCTTCTGCTGGACTGCCGGAGTCGTCGTCTGGAGTGTCATAGATAGTTCGCGAGGTTATAGGGTTGCCTCTATTTGAAAGAAGCTAGCATGTTGCTTTAGTCAGCATATACTAACGTTGAAAATCGACAGAACGGCCGTTTTCCCTCAGTCTTCATGGAGTTCGTGGTATGATTCAACAGTTTCTCTAGCCACAAATCCGATTATGACTCCAGTCGCTAGATAATCAGCCCACCAGAGCCCCAGGAAGTATTCTGCAAGAAGGCCACCTAGAAGAGCGATGGCCATGAAGAGGCAGGTCACCGACTCTATGGCGTCGATCGAGAGAGGCAGCGACCGGGTCTCCCTGCCTATCTTTTTCTTCTCAAGGTAGAGATAGGGCATCACGACAACTGCCCCTATAGCAATCGCTATTCCGAGTGGCGAGCCCTCTGGCTTCAATCCCTTAATGTAAGAATAGATTGCGCCTAATCCAATCACGGGGATGAGAGCGAAGAGTAGCCCGCTTGTGAATTGTTCCGTTTTCTTGCTGCGCATTCCGTCGGTGTTACTACTGCTAGAGGAGTTCCTCCGCAAACCTGTCAAGACTGCGATGCCAGAGATCAGTTCTACCAGACTATCGCCCCCGAACGCCAATAAAGCGAAGCTTCCGGCAATCAGGCCGAATCCAACCGACCCCAGAACTTCAATCGTCATCCAGATCGAACTGACGTATTCGATCTTGATTCCATTTCTGATTCTCAATTGCCTCCATGATTGATGAGTAGAATCGCAGCAGCACGAGGCACAGTTGGAGCAGTCCGTGGGGGTCTGGCAGCTCTCACATGAGGCTGGGGCACAACCGCACGTTTGGCATGATGATGAAAAAGATGCTCCGAGTGCCATGGGAAAACCTTGTGTCAACCCTCGCCGTCGCCTTATTTAGTCAACGCCGTCCTTCCGCAGCTCCATCCATATTCCGTGCATCCGCAAAGGACATCGTCCTGACACTGGCGGAAGCGGCTCCTCCAGATAGATTGGAACTTGTCCTGGCCTGATCCGCAGGACAGGTGCTAGATGCTATCTTCATCTATATCAGAGTCGGGCCATAAGATGATCCGTATGAGTCCCAGCGTCGAGTCAATAGCTTGCGGTCGCGCGTTGAGTCCACCGATGCTCGAACGCACTTCATCTATCTTTACAGTTTCCATCGAAGACATCTTCGACTACAAGAGATGTCCGAAAATAGTTGCAATCAAGACGTACCGGCGAACTCAGATGGATAAGAAAATACCTTAGGTAAGGGGAGGAAGTGGTGATAGAGGGCTAGATCTGTCGTATTCCCAATTTTCCTCGTCGTCGGATCCTTGAGTCATCCATGAACCAGTAGTTGCCGACGTCTTTGAGCTTGGATGGAGGAACAACGACTTGTGATGCTTCTCCACGGACCAAGTCCATCTCAAAGGGAATCAGTCGAGTGACTTGCAATATGACTTTAGCTTCGGGTCTAGGCTTCTCTGTTCTGAGCCAGACATGAAATCCTCCGCTAGGAGTAAAGGTGACGAGCGTCTGGAGGCTGCGAAGGAGCGGAATGTTCTCCTTTCTCCAGCCTATTGCAGCCTCTCTAGAACCGAGAATATCATCTAGATCATAGTCGACCACGGAGAGGTTGCCTGAGACGGAGCCGCAGACGCATCCCCACATTTTTCCGAGGTGGATGGCGTCGACCAGCTCGTTTCGACTTGGAACGTATTTCTGCCATTTTGGATAGCCGGGTTTCTTCGGGTTGTAAACCTCAGCATCATGGGCTCCATTCAATGGAATTATCCGGAGACCCTCGTTCATGTAGAGATCCAGCCATTTTTCTGGGGGCCAAGATTTCTTCTCGTCGTATGCACGAAAGTCTGCGTTTCTAGAAGCGAGATCAAGGTCAGAATCGGAGCGCGGCTGCGTGTCGATGCTCATTTGTCAATTCTTCCTTTCCAGAACTTTTCATAGGGAAGTCTGAGCAGTCTTCCAAATCCAACCTTAGGAGACTCCTTGAGCTCGCTCAGCGGGACAAATGTGACGATCTGCAGGTCTCTATCGCGATAGTATACGACGTAGGTGTAGTCGCAGAAGCGCCATTTTCTTTCGGGTCCAACTTTGCACGGGTCAACGATGATTTCTTTCGCGGAATATACCTGAGTGGATTTCACCTGGATGGATTGTCCGTTAGGTAGTATAATGTCAGGGCCGCCGATAGGGTGTGGTTTTGAGAAATCGATTCTGAAGTTTTCAGGGATCGATCCCGGATAGAGTCTGCTAACGGCGAGTTCTGCACAGATCCCACGATAATTGGCAGCGAGCAGAATCTCGGGGTCCTTTGAACCTCGACTGGGCTGGGCTCCGAGCCGTTGATCCTCCTCCATGATCTTCTTCGATATTTCTCGACACTTGGCCTTCTCTTCCTCGGTCAAAACTATGTGGTGCGCTTTACCTTCCGGTAAGATGATCTCATTCTCTGTTATTGGGAAGCCTTCTTGTTTCTTCGACTGGAGGTCCAAAATGTCAGCCTCTTCGAGTAGGGTGGTAACTCGAAAGGACATGCTTGACTATGTGGTCGGCCTCACGCCGTCTCTGGTATCCCCGGCTACCAGACTGATGAGAGTGAACGTAATCGTCCATAGCCTGGAGAAAATGATCTACCGTGATCTCTCCTTCGAAGAGCTTTCCGCAGTACTGTCCTTCAATGACATCTAGGAAATGTCGCCCTCCGTGCTGATGGTAGTGAGCCTCGTCGAGTCTGTCACTGTTTATCTGAGCATGCTCAACGTCCAGTTCGTCTCCTTCATCAGAGCTCTCGGAGCCAAGAATACCACGCCTCATCAGCTCACGGTAGGAAAGCGGTTTATTCCGACCTGGCATCTTTCCACCCTCTCAGTATTCCCAAACCGTCAGAGTTCGCTGTAATGCGACAGACGAGCTTACCCGTATTGTTACCCGGACACGCCTCTGGGAGACAAGCCGCCAGCCGAGAACTTCGAGTCGGATACTGGTTAGGTTCTATTCCACGGTAAGAGTGTCACTAAGCCGGACCAAAAAACCGTCAGAATACTTGTCTTGGTCTTGCATTGCGCATGCGGGATTCGACCTCGTTCCATGACAAGAAGCGGCATGCAAGAGCCGGATGACTAGCGCTATCATTTTCATGGTTGAAGTGTTTTTCGGGTGTGCCTGCTCCGCAAGTCCGGAGCATTTTATTACGTTTAAACGACAGTCCTTATATAGTATTACTGTAATAGTGTAATTGCTCCTTTGAATACAACGTCGGCGAGGACCCTCAAGCTTCTGACAGGCAGAGAGTACAGCCTGGAAGAACTGGTGAGAGGGCTGGGGATGAGCTATAGCCGCACAGCGGCCATCGCCCGAGAACTGGTCGAGCAGGGATATGCTGAACGGAAAGGTAGAACACTGCAGCTGGCAAAGACTGCAAAGGCGGAACTCGTCAAGAGGCTCTGCGGAAGATACAATCTGGAAACACTCCTCCCGGACGCGCAGGGAAAAATCTTCTACAGACTGCTAGAGCCGAAATCAGCACAAGCAATTGCGACAGAAACTGGACTCTCCCAGTCGGCAGTCTACCCCGCCCTACAGAAACTGTCAGAACTCGGAGCGATAACAAGAAATGATCGCCTGTACAGGCTCGTCGATGATCCAGAGCTAACCAGCCTCTCAGGAATACTGGCTCGCGAAGAAAAAACGGAAACGGCTGAACCCTTCGCGACCGTGCTGAAGACCTCAAAGGGCCGCCTGCTCAAACGAGTAATTAGGGGGATCCACGCGAGGGGAAGCCTCGCGGGCTTCTCCCTATTCCCAAGATACGGACTGGAATACTCCAGCCCGTACGACTACTACGTAGACCCCCCTCAAGAGCCGAACCTCGAATCCACACTAATACAGGCTCTCGCCTCGTCCGAGACCCGGACAGACAGAACCATCTGCGCCATATTCGCTGCGAAGAACAGGACAAAACTTGACCCAGACAGGACCCGCGGGCTCGCAGCCGACTGGAATATCCTTCAAGACTGGATGGACATTAGCAGACTCGCCGAGGGCATGCCTCCAGAGAACCCGGAGAGATTTCTGCCATGGAAGGAATACATGGAGAAGGCTGAGCTATATGGGCTGAAGGTGCCGAAGATGCAAGGGGCAGACTCGAGCAGATCCCTGCTAAACCAGGTCGGAGCACGGATCAGCACTCCAACAACAGCCTATCTGTTCGGGGGCGGTAACATGCTCCTGAGAGGTCTCAAGGCCCAGACCAAAGACATCAACTTGATCCTGGAAGACGCAGACGATTTCCAACGAATCGTTAGAACCTTGACCGCGCTCGGCTTCAGACGAATAGCAGAGAAAGAGATGGGCACCCAAGACCGGCGCCTCGAACCAAGTGGAATATTCGTGGCGGAGAACTATCCGAGGGTCGACCTGTTCACAAAGAAGGTCCTTGGAAAGTTTGTTCTCACCGACGAGATGAAGGATAGAACAGAAGAGGTGAGATTCGAGAAGCTCCGACTCAAGCTCGTCTCACTCGACGACGTCCTCCTCTTCAAGAGCATCACCGATCGAGCCGGCGACATAGATGACATAGCAATCATAATCAGGAGAACAAGACCAGACTGGAGCCTGATTCTGGAGACGTACTGGAACGAGGAGAGGATTACAGGGACGCACTTCTGCTTCACAATCCTCGACAACCTAGAAATCCTCCACGAGAGAGAGAAAATCCGAGTCCCCATACACCGGCGCCTCCTCCAACACTGCATCGACACGGGGATTCTGGAATCGGTCGGACGAGGCGCCTCCACTGTAGAAGAGATCAAGAAGCAGCTCGACTTTCCCGAATCTCACCTGAGAAACAGAATCCAAGCGCTCATCAAAGAACGGAAACTCAAGAAGCAACCCCGCAACAAGAATCTGATACTCAGCCCGCCTTAATCGGAGATTTCCAGCAGCTTACATCAGGAGGCATGGTCAACTCTTGCAGTTTGGTCGTAGTTTCGGTCCGCTCTAACTGTAATCTTCGGGGAACGACTCATTACACGATAGGCGGTCGTCGTATGAGCCTATCGCGCTGGGATGAGGGGAGGGACTCCGACCACGTGAGAGGCGTTAACCGGGATAAGGGGTCGGTTGACCCACCGTAAAATCTCTGCCTGGCAACTGGCCAAGCTACCACGCTACAGGCGTGAGGGGGCGGTTGAGGTTCGACCGTTCCCTGCCAAGAAGCGGTCTTGTGCTTCTGAGGCGCAAGGGCTCTCAGGTGAAGCAATGAAGGGGAACCCGACGACGACGGCAATCCCTAGAGTCGATGAGAGCAAGTCTAGTCCTCGAACAACCGAAGACTTGACAGAACCCTGCATACCAATCAAGATTCCCCGCCACTAATCAACGACGAGCGCGGGAAGACCGGAGTGGCAAGCGCGCGATGACCGGCTCTTACGTCGCTGAGACGGTTGGCGATCTCTGTACTGGGACTGGCCTCATTGCGGGTATGCCACCTACCTGTTAAGCAGTTTATGGGCGATATATCGGTATTCGAGAATATCGAACCGTGAACATATCGCGGCTAGAAAATATTTCGTGGCGGAACATCCGATATAAGCGGCCATTTTCATGCAAGCGAGCATGAAGCGAACACTCGTAATCGTAGCACCATTACTAGTTGCACTGTCGCTAGCGTCACTCGCCACACCAATTCACCCTGGTATTGCCAGAGCCTCTCCAATTATTGACTCCTTACTGGCAACCAGTGCGTCCACTTCCGCTCCGAATGCCAAGGCTGAGGTCATCATCATCCTAGATCATATTCCAACATCAGCTGATGCACGAGCCATCATGCGATACTCGCGCATCGATGCCCCCATGACCGAGCTTCCTATGATCCTCGCGGTCTCAAACTACGGCAACCTCACTAACCTCGCCAACTACCCGGGAGTCGTCTCGCTCTGGGCCAATCGACAGCTCCACTATCAAGCCCAGGTCCAGACCACCACGCATAACTTTGGCGAGGTGCCTGTCCAGCACTCTTGGTGGAATGACATAATGCACGTTCCCGCAGCTTGGAGCCTAGGGTTCCAAGGTCAAGGAATCGGGGTAGCACTCATCGACACTGGCGTAGACGCTTCGAACCCATCACTAGGCTACAGCTTCACCCCCACCACCACCTCTCTGACGCCACCTCCTCCAAAAGCTCCCTATCGCGTGATCCAGAATGTCAAAGTCTTCACCATCGGTGAGATCGTACTGAACCAGCCAGTTGGTCCGGATCAGTTTTACGCTGAAAACCAGATCAACACCGACACGTCAAGCGGCCACGGAACCAGCACCGCCGGCCTCGTCGCAGGAACAGGCGACGGGTCCATGGGAATATACAAAGGCGCGGCACCCCAGGCGAACATAATCGCTCTAGGGGCAGGAGACGTGGACTTTGTCTTCCACGCAATAGCTAGCTACAACTACATCCTCGCCCACCGCGTGCAGTACAATATTCGGATTGTGAGCAACAGCTGGGGAACCACCTTCGATTGCTCCGGGGGAACAGGCCCTCCTGACTACAATTCATGTAGAAGCGGTAGCCCAATCAACACTGCGACAAAAGCAGCCCACGACGCCGGCATCGCAGTCTTCTTCGCGGCCGGAAACTCGGGCCCAGGACACCCCACAATAAATCCATACTCAGAACCTTCCTGGGTAATATCCGTCGGAGCCGGAACTGAGTCCAAGGGTCTCACCGACTTCTCCAGCCGCGGATGCACGAACACCACCTCTCCAGGTTGTACCAACATGTCCGAGCAGCAACCTGACCTAGTTGCGCCCGGAATGAACGTCATATCAACGAAAGACACAAGCTGCACTGTAGACTGTCCACTTAGCGCGCCCTCTGACACTGGAAATATTCCACTAGCCTACCAGCCCTACTACACCACCTTCGGTGGAACAAGCGCCGCCTCCCCGATGGCCGCAGGCGTCGCCGCCTTGGTCCTGTCAGCGAAACCGTCTCTGACTCCTGACGCGCTCAAGGCCACAATGAAAGGCACAACTGACCCCATGCTAGGATATCTTCCATTCCAAGTTGGAACTGGATACGTCAACGCTCTCAGCGCGGTCAAAGCGGCACAAGGCCAAGCCTTTACTCCCATCCAGACCAGAATCCAAGCTTTCGGTGACCAGAGGTTCATCTACAAACAGTTCATCGGCGGAGCAGTTGCAGTAACCGACAACTGGCAGGATGGCAGCGTCCCCGTCTTCACCGGCGCCCTGAACATGACCATCAATGTCAGCTGGACGACTCCGGCAACACCGCTCCAATGGCAGATCAGTGTCTACGGACCCAACGATACGGATGTTGCTGATCGGTTTCCGGGAACCACGATAGGCACAGAGGGAGCGATAAGCTCGACAATCGTTATCAAAGGCGCCGCCTACATCGCCAGTTTCAACAACCCCGGCTTCAACTCGGGAACATGGACGATCCAAGTACTCAACTTCAACAATCCGCAGACCTCAACCATCACCGTGGATGTGAACTATCCGGCCAAAGCGAAGGCCCACATGGACAACGGTCATGACGTTGAAGTCAACGACAACGAGCAGGGCGGAATGCAAGGCCAAGAAGAGGCTGTCCTCCAATCCAACGATGGAACCATCATCACCGTGATACCGATCGCCGCAGCGGGAGCAACAAGCATCTCAGCCCATATCACCCAGCCAGCCAGCACAGTCATACAAGTAGTCCAGATCGTAATCGTGGACAGCAACGGCAACATCATCGAGATACGCGGTGCATTCGTAACCACCCAATCCGACCTCAACGCAAGACTCGCGCAGATACAAGCACTCCTAGGGACGACAACCGATCCAGCTACGGTGTCAGCATTACAGACCGAGCAGACTGCAATGCAGGCGGCCCTGCCAAACGCGCCATTAACCGAGACAGTACCAGAGCTCCAGTAAAATACACTGAGAGCTCTCCCCTCTATTTTCTTACTTCTCGAACAATTACGATAGACGTTACTCTTTCACTCTTGTTGCACGGGTAGAAAGGGCCTACACGAACGTGAATTCGTGGTTGGAGAAAGGCGATTTGCTGATCGACAAGTCATGGAAAAATGGTGATTCTGTTGGCAGGTCAGATTATTTGCCGCGGGCTTTCTTCGAGTCTAAACTCTCGGTGCTCACCTACCTGTCGAACGGTAGACTAGCTTGACGACTCCAGTATCAAACGTCTTGGATTCGACAAGCTTAAGGTGCTCCTGGCTCGTCACATCGAAGAGCCTCTTTCCGTTTCCCAGGATGAGCGGGTAGACTAGGAGGCGGTACTCGTCGATGATGTCGTGCGGCATCAGGGAGCGAATGAGGCCGGGTGAGCCGTGGATAACGATGTCTTGGCCAGGCCGTTGTTTCAGTCTCGAGACCTCGGCCGCAAGGTCACCTTTAATCAGGTGGGAGTTGTTCCATTCGAGCTTCTTCAAGGTCCTGGAGGCGACATGCTTGGGCATGCTGTTGAACCGATCCGCAAACCCTTCGGGGTCCTTCCGGCTGGGCCAGGCAGCAGCGAAGCCCTCGTAGGTCACCCTTCCAAGGAGGAGTGCGTCGGAGGCGAATGTCTCCTCATGCTTGAACTTGCCGACCTCCTCGTTCCAGTATGCAAAAGACCACTTCTCCGGCGACTCGACTACGCCGTCTAAAGACATGAACAGGGTTGCAGCCAATCGCGACATAGACAGGTCACGTTACGAGGAGGCGGGTTCGGAACCGGATAATTTAGGCTTTGGTGGGTGCTGGTGGTTTTCTTCTGTGGATTGTTTCAGTGGACGAGTGTAAGTATTAGGATGAGGTAGATTGGGATTGTAGAAGCGCCTTCGCAGAGTATCTAGCGACGTACCCTAATGACTAGCCTAGGATTTCTCGGTGGACGTCACTGCGGATAGAACGGAAATAATCATTCCAATGGCGGCGAGGAATTTGCAGGGTCTTGAGCATCTCTTTGCCAAATGCAGTGACTTCGTGCATCCTGTATTACGAAGAGGTTGGCTCGGGATTAGACCGTTTACGACAACTCCGGCAGTTTGAGGCTCATCTGAGTGATGTACAATTACCGGCCCGTCCCATTCCGACTTCGTCAGATCTCGGAAGGAATTGGATCTAGCTTCGTGTAGGGATGCGAGAATCTTGATCCGAGTGGCATTCGCGTCTGCTGCGCAAGCATAGTTCTTGACGCATTGGGTCGCTGAGGGTGTCGAAATAAGACAGATCTGGCACTCTTACGCGAGAAGCGTGGGAGCGTTGAATGATGGCATAACGTTCTTGGCAAAGTCCCTCATTGAAGCTAGGTAGGTCTCGCGGGGGAAGGGGACGACAAAGTATTCGTTGCCGTTCTGCTGCGCCTCTTCCACTTTGGTCGTGTAAGTTTTGGAATCGTAATGGTCGGCGATTGGCACGGTCGCGTCGCCGCCCTGGGCGAATCGTATCTTGTCCTGCCTAGAATGCCTTCTAGCTGCTTTGAGGACAATATCCTTCGCCTCTTGGTAGGAGACTTTCTCTATCCATGGGCAGACAAAGCAGATATCCCCGTATTCGCCGGCCATTCGAAGCATACGCCTGCTGAACCCTCCGAATAGGAGTGGTGGGTAGGGTTTCTGCACTGGCTTTGGCTCCAGGACCGCATTCTTGGCCTGGTAGTATTTGCCATGGAAGTTGACCTTGTCTTCCAGCCAGAGTTTCAGGATCAGGCTTAGTCCTTCCTTCGCCCTTTCCACTCTGACCCTAGGCTCATACCACTCACCGTAGCCCTCGAACTCGGTCTGAGACCAGCCTGCCCCTACTCCCAGAATCGTACGACCATGCGAGAGCACGTCGAGAGTCGCTACCATCTTTGCCAGCATACCCGGTGGGCGAAATGAGATGGGTGTCACAAGAGTCCCTAAGCGAATCCTTTCGGTGCGGGACGCTAGGAAGCTGAGAGCTATCCAAGTATCAACGGTGGAATCGCCACCTGCCCCGGGTCCCCACATGTAATGGTCAGGCATCACGAAGCCGTAGAATCCGAGCCTTTCAGCCTCTGGGACCGCCTCTTCCATCAACTTCCAGCCCGAGTACCAGTTACCTATCCCGGAGAGAATGAATCTCAAAGAGAAAGTGACCTCCTCTCAACTACTCCGCAAAGCGACAATTAAGGACCACCTTAGAAGGCCCCGATGACTGAGTCTGGATCTCCTTCTCGTTGAATGGAGCTCTTGTCTCTCCTTGATCCACCCCGCCGAGCACCAGCTCCCGCGCACGGTATCAACACAACAATCGGGTTCGATTCCCTGTTTGGGCTGGAGGTTGCAGGTGGACCCTTAGGAACAAAATCCGTCATGATTAATTCGCGTTAGTCGATGCAAGGGTGCGAGTGATTCACATTAATCGTAACAAGGGACGGCCAGTTCGGCCCAACGTAGGGGGCACCGCTGAGTCGAAGTTTCAGTTCTGCCAAGGCTCGTCAATTAACCTCTTGGATCCATGCACTGGTACGCAGGCTTTAATCCTCAGAATGTAGTCAAAGGAAAGGACGGCTGTGATGACTCAAAGACTGTCGGATGGTTTTGACAGTGCAACCAATCGAACCTCAAAAATGACCTAGGCTCCGGACAGGGAATAAAGGTAGCGGACTCAAGCCAATTATCTCGGGTTACAGGAACTGAACTCCTATCCATGTAGTGAATGCAAGAGAGAGTGTCTCTCTGAGCTTGTTGGCACCTACCTACTGGTTCTAATCGGTCCTGGAATGGTCATTGCGGTCTCTCTTTTTCCAAATCTGAGCCCGTTGATAGCACTGACAATCGTTGGATTGTCATTCGGGTGCACCGTTGCAGTAATCATAGGGACATTGGGTAAGTATTCGACTCACATCAACCCAGCGATAACGGTCGCTCATGCCTTTGCCGGAGTGATTCGCCAGAGGCTTCTGATACCGTATGTCGGTTTCCAGATATTGGGCGGGTTGCTTGCTGGGTTGACCCTCCGACTCCTGTTTCAATCCCTTGACTCGGCAACCTATTTCGGCTCTACCAACCTCGCGACCGGGATCGGTCCTTTTGCCGGAATATTTCTTGAGGCGGTTGGAACCCTCTCACTTTCCCTAGTTGTTCTTCTCACGGCAACTCATGTTGAAGGTCTTAAACGACAAGCTTTCCTTGTGGGAACAACTCTATTCATTTTGATACTGCTCATAGGTCCATTGACAGGTGCCTCTTTCAATCCGGCAAGGAGTTTTGGACCGTCCACGGCGTCCGGCTACTTCGCGTACCACTACGTATACTGGATAGGACCATTGACTGGGGGCGTAGTTGGAGCGTTCTTATTCAAGACGATTCAAAACTATGCGAGAGGGAAAGATGGCAGAGGAGAGCGTATTGTTTGTATGCGTTGAGAACGCCGGACGAAGCCAGATGGCTGAAGCATTTGCGAGAAAACACGGTCTGACAGCTCAGAGTGCGGGAACTCAGCCCGCAAGATCAATAAATCCCGCCGTCGTCGAAGTCATGCGAGAGAAGGCGATTGACCTTTCAACCAAGAACCCGAAGATCCTAACCGCCGAAATGATTGAGAGAGCCAGTCTTGTTGTGACAATGGGCTGTTCTGTTGAGGAAGTCTGCCCTCGACCCATGATAGCACAAATGCAAAAGAAGCTAATTGATTGGCACCTCGAAGACCCCAGGGGCAAGCGGATAGATGAAGTCCGAGAGATAAGGGACGAAATAGAAAACAAAGTCGCCGGCCTAGTAAAGTCGCTCAAACGAATCAAAGGATAAGAACTCCTCAACGCTTCTTTGTTGTATGCCACATCGGATAGAGATTTTCACCGGTAACTGTCCCTTGTGCAAGTCCGTAGTTGATGAGATTGAAGCCGGTAAGTGTGCGGGGTGTCAGATGGTTACGTACGACATGTCCCAGAATCCGCCGGCGGCTCGACAATATGCGGCAAGGGTCGTTCCCACTGTAGTGATTGACGGTGAGGTCAAGATTGAAGGGAAGCCCGATATTCCGTTCGTCTGTAGTGACGAAACGTATGCTCACTTCAAGAATCGCTATCCTCTGACCATTTCTCTCGAAGTGTAGTTAGGCACAGTTTCCCCTTGGCATTCGGAGCATCTTCTCTTCCATCTTCATCATGCCAGACTTGCGGTTGTGCAGAGACATCATGTGAAAGCTGCCGGACTCCTGGGGATTGCTCTAACTGTGGTTCGTGTTGCTGCAATGTTGCCCATCTATCATGGAGACGAGCGAGAATTGGAAACGGAATCAGGATCGAATACATTAGTTCAATATGGATGATGATTGAAGTCTTGGGGTCAATTGGATTTGGATTGATTGCCGGAAGTTTCGCCCTGTTGGCCTTCGGGGGCGACAGTCTGATAGAACTGATTTCCGGCATCGCAGTGTTGATGGGCTTACGAAGGGAATCCTCAGGTAGTAGCAGTGGAGTGCACAGCAAGAAGACGGAACAATTCACAAGCGCCCTCCTCTTCGCTCTTATATCCACTATTGGATTGGGCGCAGCATTTTCGTACAGCACAGGATTGAAGCCCGAAGCATCGCTACTCGGAATCGCCATAGCAGTCGGCGCAGTTATCGTGATGCCCTATCTCTACGTTCAGAAGAAAAAGATAGGCAAGGAAACGAGGTCTTT